>RFHL01000895.1 GCA_003696875.1 Bacteroidota bacterium
GAAGGAGACTGGGGGGAGACGGTTTGGGGATATTTGTTGGGGGGGTAGGCATTCCTCAGAACTGAGAAAGAAATCATCCATTCCCCCCTAAATATTCACCTCAATTTCCAGATACTCCACAATGCGCTCGCCAGATTCAATCTCATCAAAGCTGATCCGGTTGACGGTGCGGTCATTGGTGTAATAGACACCGCCGAGGTTGGCCTGGACGCGGATGTAGATGGGGTTGGGACGGTGAAACCAGGTGTCGCCGCTGGCGTAGGAGTTGCCTTCGAGTGGGCGATTGAAGAAGATGGCCTGGCCGGTACTGTTGGTTACGCCTACGTCGTCGGCGCCGACGAGGGGCGTGATGTTGGGGTCGCCCTCGGGATTTTCCACGAGGTAATTCTGGTAGGTCGACTCAAAGCTGAAGAGGTATACCTGGGCCTGGGAAACGGTGTTGCCCAGTTCGTCGACAACGGTCACGTACAGGTCGACGGTGGGGGTGATGTTGGGGTTTACCTCATCGGGCAAACAGGCTGCGAGGAAGCTGCTTAGGAAAGCGACGAGGAGGAGGGGTCTGAATCGGTTCATAGCTGAGGAGATAGGTAACAGAAAGGCATCTGATCAAAGATACACTTCTGGGCAGGACAAAAATAACCGCTTTGAAAAAAGCCCTTACGTGGCTGAGCAAGCGTGTGGAGATGGGGGCCGTCGCGTGATTGGGGCAGAGAAAGCCCCGGGGCTTTTGTATCTTTTGGCGCAATCTGATGCGCCTATGAAACTCCTCAACCGCCGGCCGCAGTCCCGCGAGATCATTTTTGGGGGCTATGCCCTTACCCTCCTGGCCCTCCTGACCATGGGCACGGTGGCCTTTTTTCAGGTCCGGAACATGTCCCGCGAACTGCGACGGGTGTCGCAGCCTTTCTGGTACCAGCTCGCCCAGCGCGAGTTGCTGACCGATCTCTTCCAGGCCGAAAGCAGCCTGCGTACCTACGGCACCCTTACCGACCCGGCGACGGGTCGCCGCCGGGCCGGGGACCTGCGCGCCATGCGCAGCGGCGGCGCCAGCTATGACAGCAAGCTCTTCCTCATGCGCGAGTTTTACCCGGACGAAGAAGGCTTCACCAACCAGTTGCAGGAGGTGATGTCCCAGAAATACGGCCTGTTGACAGAGTGGGAAGAAAACCTGCGCCTCTACAGCGTCTCGCCCGCCGTCTGGACCGAGCGGCTGCAAGAGTTGGCCGACACCCTGCGACGGGGCGCCGAGCGCCCCGCCGTGGACGCCTGGCTGGCCGAGGCCTTCGCGGCCCGGCGGCGCGACAGCCTGCAGGCGGGCCGCCTCGCCCGCCGGCTGGAAGCCCTGCGCCAGCGCGAGCTGCGACTCGAGGAGCAGATGCAGGACCTGCTCGTGGGCCAGGAGGGCATCGCCAATAGCCAGGAAGCCATTGCCGAATCCACCCGCCAGAATCAGCAGATTTCCCGGGCACAGGACAGCATCTTTCTGGTGATGATCCTGCTGCTGATCAGCGGCCTCTTGCTGCTGCGCCTCATCGACCGCATCCTGGCCAACAACCGGGC
>RFHL01000896.1 GCA_003696875.1 Bacteroidota bacterium
CCCCCTCTCCCCGCCCCCGGATGATGTCGCCCACCCGCTCATCAAAGATGAGCTCGACTTCGGCATCTTCGGTGGCAATGGTGGTCAGGCTCAGGTTAAACCCCTTCAAACCGGTATTGAAGGTGGGATCGGTCAGCACTTCTTCCCCCACAAAGGTGATGTAGTCGGGGCGGCCCATGTCGGTATAGTCGGTGACGGGTATACGTAGCCGGGAATTGGGCCCGGAGGAGGCAATGGCCTGCAGGTTGAGCTCTTCCAGATTGCCGGTGATATCGGCCAGCCCATCCTTCATGTAAATGGTGCCATAGAAGTAGGGATTGTCCTGCCGTCGGGTATCCATGACGAGGAAGTTGCGCACGGAGTCCATCTGCAGGTCAAATTCGAAGTCGGTGAGGCCCTCATGGTAGATGTCGCCGTGAAAGTCGGCATGGTTGCGGTGACGGTCATAGAGCCGGATACGGGGAAAGTGAATCAGGTTGTTCTCAAACTCGATCCGTCCGGCAAAGGTGTATTGGGTCTTGAAATAGGACACTCCAAAGCCGGCGTCACGGAAATAGCCGGTACCCTCCACTTCGAGCTTGTCGGGCCTTCCCCGGATAAAAAAGCGCTCCAGGGCCACCGAACCCGAGATGCCGTAGATTTGCTCCTTCACAAATGGGCTGATATAGTCCAGAGGGAAGCCCTGCGTGGTCCCAATCCGGAAATCCAGCGGGGAAATCGAGTCCTCGAGAGAATAGGTTCCGGCGAGGAACAGGGTGGTATCACTCGCGCCATCCATGAGGCGCCCCCGTACGATCACGCTGGAAAAGGCCTGCGCCCAATTGGCTTGCAGATGGACCGTCCCATAGGGGTAGCCGTCGAGGGTAAAAGAATCCACCCGGCTGAAGAGCTCCACCTCAGGTCGCTGGATGAGGTTGCTCAGCTCCAGCTCGACATTGAGCATGCCACCCGGTTCATAAGGCAAGGGGTAGATCTCGGAAAAGAAGCCCATATCGAGCTGAGCCAGGGAGACGGTGAGCCGGCTGTTGGGGTCCTCCGAGACGGTCCCATGCACCCGGAAATAGCGGGATTCGTTCTGAATAACCAGGTTCCGGACGTAGAGCTCTTCTTTGGAGTAGAGAATGGAATCCCCCTCGGCCACCCGCAGGGTGTCCGTCTGCAGGATCAGGTGAGAGGTATCGGCATTGACGACCGACCGCAGCACCCCGTCGGGGGTGCGCCAGGTCTCCAGCACAAAGCGGACTTCGCCATCGGCATCGAACTGGTAGGCCTGCAGATCACTCAGAAAGTAATTGTTGGCTCCGGCAACCTCCAGCGAAAGGCTGTCCAGCGTGAAGCGCGGCCCTACCCGCAAAAAGCGGCTGTAGACCTCTCCATTCAGGTTGAGCTCATTGACATGGGCCTTTTTGATCACCGTCATGCCGATATCAGGCCGGGCCAGCACGGCCCCCTGATAGCCCACCGAGTCCCCTTTGTAGGTGACATTGACCTGCTCGGTGCTGTCAAATTTCAGGTCACACACCAGCAGGCTGTTGGGCGAAAAGAACAAAGGCTGCCCCAAAAAGGCCAGCAGTTCATTGAGGCTGTCACCCGCGGCCACGGCCACCTTGGCATCAAGGCTGAGGCTATCAACGGGTTTTTCGGCGTAGTACGCCTCAATCAGGCTGTCCTGGTTGGAAAAGTACAGGCGCGCCTCTTCCACCAACCGGCGGGTATAGTCGATGGCCCGGGTATAGGTATAGTTGCCCATCACGTCGGCCTGGAGAAAGGAGCTTTTGAGGTTGGTATAGCGAATGCCCGGGCGAGGCTCGGTCACATTCACCCAAAAGCCAGGGATGTCCAGCTCCGTGGTATCCCCAAGATGCTCAAAGTGGTTGTTCACCAGAGACACCTCGCCCAGAAAATTGTCCAGCGAGTCCCCGCGCAAATCCACATGGTAGCGGGTGGTGACGCGAATAGGCTCCTCATAGAGACCATAGCGGGAAAGATTCAGCTTTTCCACCTCTCCATCGGCCTTGATCAGGCCGGGAGAGGTGGAGTAGTCGATGTTGACGCGGCCATAGGCCAGCCCCTCGGGATCGCGGGCCCGCAGGAAGCCCTCGATCTTGCGATCGGCCACCTGCACCTCGGCCAGGAGCGAATCGACCTGATATCCAAAGAGGTCCGAATCCTCCACAATGGCGTCAAAGCGGGTGTTGAGTTCTTCCAGGGTGACGCCCCGGCCATTGACGGTTCCGGTAAAATTGAGGCGGCGGGAAGGCTCCTGATCCGTAAGCCCCAGCTCGTTCAGATCGAGGTTGGTGGTGGTGATCTCGCCTTCATAGGTGATCACGGGCACGCGGGGCGGGAGTTGCAGGTGCAGGTCGGCGACGACCTCCCCCACCTCCGTCCCGGTGCGCATATCCACCTGCAGATCCTGGAGGCTGCCCTCCAGGCGCCCCTGTACGGAGAGCAGGCGCATGGCCCGGAGCACGTCGGGAAAGGTCACCGCCGGCAACAGGCGCTCCACCTCGTCAAAAGCCAGGATGCTGGGCCGCATCCGGACGTTGAGACGGGTTTCTTCCGGATTCAGGGGCTCATCGATCGAAAAGGTAGCCCGCACCCGGGATTGCTCCCCAAAGCGGACGCGCAAATCCTGGCTCTCGATGTGGTGAAAGGTGCCGGTCACCGTCCCCAGGGCATACACCTCTCCTTGCAGGGGCGAGCCGCCGGCCAGAAAATAGTTCAGCAAGGCAAAATCCAGCCGGCAATCGGACTTGAGATTGGCCTCAAAGAAGTAATCCGGCCCAAACTGGGCGATGCCGCCCAGGTCGCGGTCGGGCAGGAGGAGGTCTCCATGGAGCCAGGTGCGCCCCGACTTGAGCGAGAGGTCGAGGATGCTGATCTGTGGGGCCTCCGCAATCCCGCTGCTATCGGGCAGCGGATTGGTGGCCGAGAGGTCAAAACTTACGTGCTCTACCCGGAGCCCGGCCTCCGGCTCCAGGGCACTGAGCTGGGAAAGCTGCGCATCCAGGGTGCCGTCGGCGGTATAGAGCAAGGAAAAATTGGCCTGCAGGCTGTCAAACAGTAGGTTGCGAAAATTGACCCGTCCGGGAAAAAGGGTATCCCCCTCGACCGAGGTCGAGTCCCGGTAACGAAAGCGGCCGTCCTCAATGTTGGCCGCCACGAGGTCCAGTTCCAGCCGGCCCGGCTTGCGCACACTGTCTTTGGCGGCAAATCGGTCCAGGAGAAAGCGCAGATTGAGCTCCCCATCGGAGCGCTTATAAAGGTATACCGAGGGCTCGTACAGCCGGAGGGAGCGCAACGACAGGCGCTGCACCTCGCCCCGATACCAAAGAAATCGCCAGAGCGAAAAATTGATCACATTGAGCCGGATCTCCTTGGTGCGAAACATCTCCAATCCCTGCTGGTCACAGAGGGTCACATCGCGCAACACGGCCTGCATCGGCAAGGCTACATCGACCTCGCCCACGTAGACGGGCGCCCCCAACTCTCGCTGCAGCACCCAAGTGGTGTGCTCCACCAGCCAGCTCTGCACCGCCGGATACCGGACCAGCCAGCCAAAGGCTATCAGGACCAGCATGAGGCTGCCGGTCAGCAGGGCGAGGTATTTGAAGAGTTTTCTGAGGCGGGTTCTCACGCAGGAAAAATGGGTGGAGGAAAAAGCGAAGGCCTTTGACAAGCAGACCCCGGACCGGGGTCAGGGCTGCACCTCCCGGATCTAGTAGGGCTGCTTTCCGCTGGCCTGTTCCCAATGTACAAAAACTGTGCGGCCTTCTTCAGACAAGAGTGCCTGCATCGGGATACGGCGATCGGCGGGGGCCAGACTCAGCTCCTGATAGATCAGGGCATCGTCAAAGCCGGCGGCGGCAGCATCTTCGCGGGTAGCTGCATAATAAACGGCCCGGGGCCGGGCCCAGTATATGGCCCCGAGACACATGGGACAGGGCTCACAG
>RFHL01000897.1 GCA_003696875.1 Bacteroidota bacterium
GGTCAATGATAAAACCAAATACAAGGCCTTCAACCTGGAACTGCTCGCAGCCCTGGTCCGGCATCGCTTTGTCGACATCCGGATGTTTGGGAGTGCCTTTGCGGTCAAGGGCTTCAACCGGGCCATGACAGGCCCCATCCAGCTCAACTGGGGCTACTCCCTCAATCCGGTATACCTGATGGAGTCCAACACCATCTCCTCCATCATGAATGATGACAGCAGCACCTTTGGTAAGGATTACCGGGTGAAATATGCCCTGCTGGCCTTTCAGGGGACGATGAACAAGCATGCAGCCCAGACCACCGGGCTCACGGAGACCGATATAGACACCTTTCGGAAAGCGATCTGGCAAAGCCTGAGCGCCAATCCTACCCGCTCCAAGCTGAACCAGTACCCCAAGCTGTACCTGGAAATCGTCTACAACGAAGGCTATCACAATGGCTACTTTGGCGACCTGCGGCAGCTGTTATCCTGCACGGTCAAAGGCGAGAAAGATCCCCAAACGGTGCGGCAATTTGCGGACCTGGAGCTGGACCTGAGCCGGATCAAAGCGGTGCTGGCGGATCATACGGGCGAAGACAAGGCCATCAAGGAGGTCTATGTGCAAACCGCCTTTGACCTAAGCTATTGATATGGATATCCTGACCTTTGAATTGGCGGGCAAGCATGCCCACTTCCGAAAATACTACGCCAACAATACGGCGCTGAGCTACTTCATCCCGCCGCGCACGACCCTGATGGGCGTGCTGGCGGCGGTGATGGGCTACCCCAAGGACAGCTACTACGAGGCCCTCGCCTCGGAGCATATCCGGATTGGGCTCAGTGTGCTCTCTCCCCTCAAAAAAGCCATACACCGGGTGAACTGGCTGAAGGTAGAAGGGGCTTCGGACTTTCGGGGTCGGAGCCAACACACTCAAACACCCTTTGAGCTGGTCTCGGCCCAGGGCGGGCCAGGGGAATTGGTCCGGTATCAGGTATATCTGGCGGCCACTGCCAGTGGGTCGGAGACGCTAGAGCAGATCCGTACCCAAATGCTGGCGAAACAGCAGGTCTACGCCATCAGCCTGGGGCCTGCCAACCTGGGAGGCTATATCCGACAGGTGCAGTACCTCACCGGTCTCACCGAAGAGCAGGCGGAGGATAGCCTGCTGGACCTGGGCAGCGTAGTCAATGCCGAGCGGGTATCCGAGGTCCCCTGGGACGGTAGCTCCCGGCTCATGGTGGAAGAGGAACTGATGCCAGCCGACTTTGTCGCCAATGAAGACCGGGAAGTCCGGCGCATGATCCGCTGCCTGTACACCTTTGATGGGGCTCCGCTACCGGTGCGGTATTCAGGTCCCTTTGTCCGGATTCCCCAAACCTCCGGAGAAGATTTGCCCATTGCCTTTATCGAATGACACTCTACTCCCATAGTCAAAAGGGGCCTGATGGGGTCCCCGAAGGAAGCAAAAGCCTGCAAACCCATACCGAGGGCGTCTGGCAGATCGCCCGGGATGGCCTGTATCCCCACACCCGCTTTGAGCAGCTGTCGCCCGATCAGATCGTCCGGCTACTGGAAACCATCTGCCGGCTACACGACCTGGGCAAGGCCACCCCCTTTTTTCAGAATTACCTGCTGGGGCGCCCCAGCGACTGGGAAAAGAAAACCCATGCGCGCCTGGGCGCGCATGTGGCCCTGGGGCTGCTGCAAGCCGAGTCTGATGAACAGGCGCAGCTGATGGCCGCCATCGCCTATATGGCGATTCTACACCATCACCAAAACCTACAAACGCCCGGCAAAGACCCCTTCTTTGAAGAGCCCTTCCGGGTGCTGCCGCTGGTCGAAGAACAGTGGGCATCTCTCCCTGAGCAAGCCACACTGGAAACCATTACCGGGGCCCAATTGCCTGAAAAACTCCCTCCCAAACCACTCATCAGGCGTCTGGTCAAAGCGCTTCGTAAACGAAGCGACACAGGAATTGAGCGATACTTCCTGATCAATTATCTGTTTTCCCTGCTGATCGAAGCCGATAAGCTGGATGCATCTGAAACCCCCATTCATAGCCGAATGGCCATCTTTCCCTATGCCGTTCATCTCTATACAGAAAAACGACTGCCTTTCAAAATCACCCAGCTCATCCGGAGTCGGGATGTCATGCGGGCTGAGGTGGAGATCCGGCTGGATGATCCAGACATCCTCAATCAGCGCCTGATGTCGTTGACAGCCCCCACCGGTCTAGGGAAAACCCTGACGGCTCTAAATGCGGCGTTGATCCTCAGGCACAGAATTTTTGAGGCCGAAGGGCGTCAGGCGCAGATTGTCACGGCGCTGCCCTTTATCAACATCATTGAGCAGACCCTGCAAGTGTATCAGGACGTCCTGCAGCCTGATCCTGAAGCGGAGCATTCTATCCAAATCCTCGCCCACTATCAGTATGCCGATGTTTTGGGCAAGACGGAGCAGGCCCAAAACGAGGACTGGGAGGCCAAAGCCTACCATCAGAAGATGATGCAGCTGGATACCTGGCAGGCCGATATTGTCATCACCTCCTTTGTCCAGCTGCTGCAAACCCTGATCACCAACCGCAACAAGCTGCTAAAGAAGTTTCACCATCTGGCCGGGGCGATCGTGATTATGGACGAGGTACAAAGCATCCGGCTGGAGCAAGTCCCACTGGTGGGCGCCATGCTCTACTACCTGGCCAAGTATCTCGATACCCGCCTGATCCTCATGACGGCTACCCAACCCCTGATCTTCGAATTGGCAGACGAGTTTATTCTTAATCGCCGGGGCGAATCCGCGACCGAGAAGGTATATCCACTGCTAACCAGCCCGGAACGGTATTTTCGCAGATTTCAGCGTACCCGGCTGGTACCCCTGCTGGAGGAAAAGCTGGATATGGAAAGTTTTATCAAAATTTTCTCTACCCGATGGAAGGCCAATCAGTCTTGCCTGATTGTATGCAACAAAGTGAAGCGTTCCCTGGAAATCTATGAAGCCCTAAGCGCCTGGCTGCAGGAACAGGAGCTGGACAATACGCTGCACTATCTCTCCACCAATGTCATCCCGGCCGATCGAATGGGCCGGATCGACGCCATCAAGCAGGAGCTGAATGCAAATCAAGGACGTCCCAAAGACAAGCGCCGGCCCCCTATCCTCGTATCTACCCAAGTGGTAGAGGCTGGGGTGGACCTCGATTTTGACCTGGGGTTTCGGGATGTGGCCCCCATCGACAGCCTCATACAAGTAGCAGGCCGCATCAACCGCGAAAACCGGCGTAGCCGCAAGTACAGCCCGCTGTACGTCATAGACTTTGGGGACTGTGCCGACGTGTATGGCGCGGCGGCCTACGGCCAGGCCAAGGAGGCCCTCGGCAAGGACCCTATCCCCGAACCCGATTATTATGAGCTGGTGGCGCGATACTTCGCGGGATCCAGCGCCCAGGCCGCCTATGACAAGGCCCTGGAGATGTTTGAAGCCGTCGAGGGCCTCTTTTACAGCGAAAACACGCTGGTATCGGATGGACCAGCCATTGCCGACTATGCGGTCATAGAAAAAGCCGGCTGGGCCACCCAGGTATTTGTCGAAAGCAGCGAAGCCGCCAAAGCCGCGCGAGCGGCATTCCTGGCTGTGCACAGGCAAAAGGGGGAAGCCAAAAGGGAAGCCAAAGCCCAGTTTGACCAATATCACAAGCGGGCCTTTCACCAGCACATCATTACCCTCCCCGCTTATCTGGTGGAAGGGCGACTCCCCAGGCTGATCGAAGACTGGGAGGAACTCCTCATCTATTACGTAGCCCATGATCAGGTAGCGGACTGGTACCGGCCCGAGACGGGCTTCCGGCGGGATATGAAGCCCCCCAGCGAGGCCCTCGGAACCCTTACTTTCTGAATGCCTCTCCATACACCCAAAAGCCACCACCCCCAA
>RFHL01000898.1 GCA_003696875.1 Bacteroidota bacterium
GCCGGTGGCCTTGTCGATGATCACCGTGTCAACCAGCGAGCCCTCCTGGGTGACGATGCTGCCGGTAAAAACATTCCCGCTATCCGTGATATCGCCCACCTTGATGTTGGGGTTGCCGGTGGACTGGACGAAATCCGCGAGCAGGCTCTTGGCTTTGGCCTGGTCCACGGTCTGGCCCGGTATGTCTCCGCCCATCTTGCCGTAACCCCGCTGGTGCATGCCTCGATGTCGCATGCCCCCGTGCATGCCCATGCCGCCACGTCCTTTGCCGTGGTGAGTCCCACCGCGTTTGCAGCCCATCGGGCAACCCATTTTTTCGCCATGATGCATGCCGCGCTTCATGGAGCCGGCTCCGGGTTTGCACCATGGGCAAAACCACATGTCATACTGGTCGGACCCCGCCATATGGACGCCTTTTTTCGCGTCCATACCCTTATGCATGCCGGTCGCCTGTTCGTGGGAGGTCGTTTGCATTTCAGCGGACTTGGCCTGATGGGGGCAGGCCGCCTCGCCGTGGTGGCCGTGCCCGTCCTGCTGGGCTTGCTGTGCAGCCGTCCATGCCGGCAAACCCAGCAGGAACAGGGTGAGCAGCGCAAGAAAGATGATGGTTGTGTGACCTGTCTTCATGGGAGTTCTCCTTTTAAATCAAAAAATACCTGAATGCAGATATGGCGCTCGCAGCACACCTGGTCCTTGCTGGGTTTGCGGCCGGATCCATTGTCGTCTCTGTCCGCTACCGACCGAGGGCCGGGGCAGCGCGCGCATTCGCGGCTTCCCGTAATTTCCGGCATGGAAACCCCTTGCCGGTCCCTCTAAAACGCTAATCATGGCTTGGCGTCGCCGCACCTGCTCCCCGCCGGAACCAAGGACCGTCTTCTCGGGGGAGAACATGGTGTCGGCCTCAAAGAGGGGACCGAGCCCTGGGCAGAGCGCGGTCAATGGGAAGGAGACACCAGATCGGTGGCGCGCCTGATGAAGGTCTTCAACTTGGAGTCGCGGTGTCGCAGAAACTTCCAGTCGGCCCGATGCAACAGTTCCGGGCGATGCTCCAGCAGAATCTCAGCCGTCAGACGTGCGGCCTCCCCGGTGATGCGCC
>RFHL01000899.1 GCA_003696875.1 Bacteroidota bacterium
GACAAACTCTGCACTCAAAATAGAGCAGTAGCAAAAGCCCGCGATCTCCTTCTCCCGTGTCCTTCCCCCTTAAAGTTGTGCCAGTTTTTGGTTAGTGGTGAGGCTGGTCTGGAGGGGGGTGGAGATGGCGCGGAAGCGTTATTCCGACGAGGATATTCTGAAGCTGCTGCGTGAGATCGAGCTACATCTGGCGTCGGGCAGTGATGTTGTGACGGCGTGCCGAGCGGTCGGCGTCAGCGATGCAACTTACTACAACTGGCGCAAGCGATTTGGCGGCATGGGCAAATCCCAGCTGTCTCAGCTTCGGGCTCTGGAGAGAGAGAACAGCCGACTGAAGAAGATCGTGGCGGAGCTTGAGCTGGACAAGCTGATCCTCAAAGAGAGCCTTGATTTTTTAAAACCAAAGGCCTGACGGCGGAGGACCTTCGCCAGGCGGTGATCCACACCCGCCAGAAGCTCGATACGTCCGAGCGCCGCACGTGCCGCGTCACAGGCCTGGCGCGCAACACGCTGCACTACAAGGCCGCTCCCAGGGATGATGACGAGGCCCTGCGTCTGGCCCTGATCCGGCTGGCCAAACAGTATGGCCGTTATGGCTATCGCAAGATCGCCAGGCTGCTGCGCATCGAAGGCTTTAAGGTGAACCACAAAAGGATTGAACGGCTCTGGCGTGAGGAAGGACTGCAACTTCCCCACCGCCACAAGAGGCGCAAGCGGCTCTATCACAAGGACAGCTCGATCATTCGCCTGCGGCCGACCCATCCCAATCATGTCTGGAGCATTGATCTGGTCCACGACAGGCTGAGCAATGGCCGGCGCTACAAGATGCTCACCGTGCTGGACGAATACACCCGCCAGGCCCTGTGTGTGGCGGTCAGAACCAGGATGGCCTCAACTGATGTGCTCGAAGCGCTCCATCCGCTGCTTATGAAGCACGGGAAACCGGAATACATCCGCTCCGACAACGGGCCAGAGTTCATCGCCGCTCCCCTGCAGGAGTGGCTGACGCGCGTTGGCATCAAGCCCATCCAGATCTATCCGGGCTCACCCTGGGAGAACGGCTACAACGAGCGCTTCAACGGGACGCTCCGCAAGGAGGTGCTCAATGCGGAGTGGTTTGCCACCACTGAACAGGCCCAGATCGTCATCAATCAATGGCTCCGGCAGTACAATCACGTCCGGCCACACCAGGCTCTCGGCATGAGGCCACCCGTGCCCGAAACTCTACAAGAAAGTGGCCCATAAAATGGGGGCTGGACAC
>RFHL01000900.1 GCA_003696875.1 Bacteroidota bacterium
CTCCTGGATGTGCGCCACTGCGCCCGCCTGCGGGCTGTTGTCATCCACATTCAGCGTGGCAAAGCTGCCCTGGAAGCCGTTGGTAACGGCGTCGGTGTCGCCGCCTACTTCCAGCCAGGGGCTGTAGTCGACCGGGCTGCCCGAGAAGGAGCCTGCTACCGTGGCAGGGGCATTGCTGTTCCACCAGTTCCCCGAGGCATCGATGGTGTTCGGACCGTTATTTTGGATGTGGCCCGAGCCCGTACCCAGGAAGGTGTTGTTGAACAAGACCGCATTGTCGCAGTCCGCGTCAAAGCGGATCTGGTAATTCGCCAGCGGGTTGTCAAACACGTTCTGGGTCAGGTAGATGTTCGAGGTATTGTTCCGGAACACCCCCGTGGCCGAAGCTGAAGGAGTATTCTCCGTCTGGTTACCGGTCATGGTCACCCGCCGCAGGTCGGCCACTTCCGTCCTGTTAATGGTGAAGGCCCGGTTGCCATTATTGGTGATGTCGACATCATGGGCGTAGAACTTGATCATGTCCCCGCCGTTAAAGTTCTCGATGTAGAGGGCCGCACTCGCGGTGCTGAGATTCTGCCTCAGCCCCGTCAGGGTGCTGTTGCGCACGAAGACCACCAGGTTGTCGGTCAGCGCCGAGGCCCCGCTCGTGAAGGCGTAGACCCCTGCCTCCGATTCCTCGGGAACTGGACAGAAGGAGTTCTGTACCGTCACGCCGTCCACCACCACGGCCCCCGGGGCCGTCCCGAAGGGTGCGCCCAGGTCATTCACCAGGGCTATGCCGCGGGTGTTGCCGTCCATGGTCCCGCCATTGATGGTCAGGGTGTCGGTGCCATTGATAGCCGTGCCAAAGAGCAGGTAGCCAAAGTAGCCGTCGCTCACGTCATTGCTGCTCACAGACTTGTTAGCGGCGTCGACGTTCAGCAGCAGGATGCCGGTACTCGGATCCGGGGTGGCCCCGTAGAAGTGCTGATCCATCACCACCGTGTTGCCGCTCAGGTCCAGTGTCGGGGCGCTCGTCAGCCCGATCAGGCTTACCCCCTGCTCATCGGCCGAGAAGGCATTGCCCGTGATCGTCAGGTTGCCAGCTTGCGTCTGCGTGGATACATACAGCCCTACCTCGACCTGATCGGTCTCGTTGCCGGTCACTGTGGCCTGGAAGTCGTTCAGCAGCGCAATACCCGAGCCCGGCAGCAATCCGTTGACGTCGGTCACGCCCCGGATCAGGTTGCCACTTATGGTACCGGTCGCCGCCACGCCTACCGTGCTGCGGGCCATGAGGGCCGCGGCTTCGTTGGTCGGGGCCAGCGCCGTCGTAGCGTCATTGATAAAGTTTTCGATGATGTTGTTCTGTACCGTCAGGCCGGTCTGGCTGGCAAGGTTGATCCCCCGCACCGCCTGGCTCGCACCATTGAGCGTCAGACCGTCCAGCGTGACAGCATCAGCCTCGACTGAGACCAGTACGCCGTCGACCAAGTTGGACACCGGAGGCGTGATGATCGCCTCGCCTACACCCCGGGCACCGTCGGTGCCCGCCGTCCCCGCAAAGGGTCCTTGCAGCGTCAGCTGCTTGTTGACAGTGAGGTACTCGGGATAGGTACCTGCGGCGATGACCAGCGTATGACCATCCAGCGTCTGCGGGTCGTCGATGGCATTCTGGATGGAACAGAACGTCTCCCCGGTATTGGTATTGACAACCAAACCACCCGGGCCAATTGATACGCCGGCGGGGTAGGCGGCATCCAGCCAGGTACAGTACTGTACATTGACGCTCACGCCATCGCCCGTTCCGGGTCCGATGGGACCAGGGCCGGAGGCATCGCCCCACCAGTTGTCATTGGCGTTGACCGTTTCGCTCGCGGCACCATTCTCGATACCAAGGTTGCTGTTGGAGGTGATATTATTTTGGGCGACATAGACGGTTGCCCCAGGGGTGAGATTGCCGAAGACACCGGCCACCTCATCAAAGAGAGAAATCCCATTGTAAAATCCGGTTATCTGGTTTCCGGATACGTTGCCCGAAATATTGACTACCGAAGCAGTTGTAAGGGGGCCGTAGTCAGGGTGATCCGTTACAATGTATACCCCCGAAGTAGGCGCGATCCCCACGCCGGCAATCGAGCCAATGTTTCCGCCATCCAGGTCATTATCGATGATATTCACCTGCCCCAGGGCGCCACGAAGCTTGATCCCGTGGGCCGCTTCGGCGGCTCCGGCGACCAATGTTCCAGAGAGATTTACCTGGTTATTGGAGATGGTAAAAGTCCCATGACTGATGCCACTAGACATTCTCACATCAATAGAGCCCCAGTTTGAGGTGCGGTTGCTCAGATCCTGGCTGATCAGGTTGTCATCTACAAGCATCCCGGAGGTGGTAGCCCCGGCAGCCAGAACAAACAATACAGAAGCTGCACTCGAATGGGTGAAGGTGTTGCCTTGCACCGTGATGTTGGCAGCGTCTACGCCCGCCGTGTTATAGGCTTTGAATAGGTAGAATCCACGACCATTGCCGGTGAAGGTAGACTGCTGAACGATGACGTTGGTCATCTCTTCCCCATATACTCCCGCAAAGGAATTGTTGGTGAAAACAGACTGATCTACGAACAGATCATTAATCTTGCCGGTGCTTCCATCGTTTGCCTGATAAAAGCCGAGCGTGTTGTTAAGGAAGGTACTTTGGATGATATCCACCCCATCCGCCTCGGCAGAAGAGGCCATTCGGATACCGATGCTTACGGCATCAAAGGTGCTCCCAGTCACCAGGAAGTTGGTGAGGTTGGCACTGTTATGTAGTTCGACCCCCCGGCTGGACTGATTGGAGAGGGTAACCCCATCAATGGTGATCCCGTCATAGGCCCCATCAATACGAATCCCCTGCGAACCGCCATCAATGGTCAGATCCTTGATGGTAATGTTGCTGGCACCGGGAAGGAACCCAAAGCCTCCGGTGTTGTCTACAATGGTCGTAGCGGCATCAGCCGGGCTTTCGCCACGAATGGTCACCGGCAAGGTAATCGAAAGACCTGTCTCGGTATAGGTCCCGGGACTGATGACGATCACATCGTTGGCAGCCAGAGCCGGATCATTCAGGGCAGAAGCAATGTCAAGATACCCAATGACCTGCGTTACATTGTTCACGGGATAAACAGGTGCACCACAGCTGCCTGGGACCGGCTGGAATCCGGTGGCCACATCGTCATCGGTGCCATTATCCAAAGCAGGGGCAAAATCTACGTTGCCGAAGGTCAGAGCCGCGATGGCCAGGGCATCGGTCGTGCCCCACCAGTTACATTCGGCGGTGACGAGGGCACCGGCAGTTGCATTGCGCAGTTCGTGGGCGGCCGTACTGGCCCCAAAACTATTCTCAAAGAGGACCACATTGGTCGGGCCGGCGTCTACGCCGGCGAGGGCGTTATTGGCCTCCCCGACCCGGACGGTGGCGCTGTAACTGCCGGTACCGCCGTTACCGCTGAAGAAGTTGTTGGCAACGGTGACGTCGTCAAGGGTGGCGGGGTTGCCAGCGTAAGAGCCGGTACTCCGGGCCTTGATCAAGAGGCCGCCACCGTTGGCATCATTCACCCCACAATTGGTGATGGTGGAGTTGATGATACTGATGTCGGAGTAGGTGTTGTACTTCAGGTTGATGTCAATCCCCGCGCTATGGCCGCCGGTGTTGGTCCCGCTCCCGTCGACGGTGATCCCATCGAGCAGGGCCATGTCCATCTTCTCGGTGTAGATCCCTTTTCCAGGGTTGCCGTTGAAGGTGGAGTTGGTGATGACGACGTTACGGATGCGCGTCGGGCTGGAAGAGCTGACGTTGTCATACCAGCCGTGCTGGGCGTTGTTGTCGAAGTGGCAGTTGTCGATGGTGAGCCCGTCGAGGTCGGTGCCCTGCGAAAACTTGATCCCTTCGTCATTTCCGTTAAAGCTGGAATTCAGCACTTCCAGATCGGTACCCGAGCTGACATTGAGACCGTATTCGTTGTTGCCACCACTAAAGACATTGTCGAGGGTGGTATAGCCTCCCGCCACAATACCAGATATGGTAAAGCCGGTGACATGCACATCCTTGAGCACGTTGCGGTTGCTGGCGTCAATACCCGCCCCTACGGTTACCCCGTTGGCGGAGGCCCCACCGTCGTCGATGACGGTATTGGAAAGGGGGTCCATACCCGAAC
>RFHL01000901.1 GCA_003696875.1 Bacteroidota bacterium
AAAACCCGCTGATCAGCGTGCTGGCTTCAAGCAGGAACACGAGGTTTTCGAAAATGGTGGCTTCGGGTTTGCCTTCCCGTTTCTCCAGACCTGCCTGTATTTGGTCAATCAGTCCTTTGATTAGGGGCGTGGCATCTTTCTCGCGGGCCAGGTAGTGCTCAGCCAGATAGATATAATTAGCATAATTATCGGCAAAGTCGGCTTCGTGAATGGCTTTTTGTAACCAGAGCTTGGCCTTGCCACTTTGCTCAGGATCCGTTTCGTGCATATACACAAAACCGATAGTAGCACTTACATGAGAAATAAAGAAGGAATCGAAAACAGTCCAGTCCAGCTCATTCAGAAATTTTTCGTAGCGCTCGATGGGGGCATGCTGCATGAGGCGCGCGAAGGCCATCTCCATCAGGCTTATGTATACATCCCAGGCTTGGATAGGAATGTTGTTTTCGGTACTCAGGGCCTTGAGGGCATTCATCCGGTGCTTGAACAGCTCGATCCCTTTGCTAAAATTCTCGCCATCCCGTCTTTGGAACCAAAATGTCAACGCGCGGTCGGCAATAAATAGAAAATAGGTGCTAGCAGATTCTGTTTGGATGGAGGCGTTTTCCAGCTCTCCGAGTAGAAATTTCTCGAATGTTTCGTAATTCTCGATTTCTCCGGCTCGGGATATTTCCTTCAGGCTGTTTGGAATCGGCATATCCGCTGCTTTAAGCAGCAGGTCAAGCATGAATTGATTTGAAAATGCGTTCTTGATCATAAGAATAATGGATTGAGGGGCATACCCAATAACTCCTGAAACAGAAATAAGATTGTAAAGGTGCGATAGGTGAACAGTATGGAAGGAGGAAAGTCTTCAGGAGATTTGGCGGGTTTGTGTTTAAAAGGGAAAAAGCATAAGCGGGCCACCGGCATCGGCCGCGCAAGATACCGGACAGTATGGACTGTCGGGAAAGGCGGAGCGAAGGGTGACGCGAACGCGTGTTTCATTTTTGGGGACTGGCCATAGTGACCGAAGACGGAGAGGGAAAAGGAATGATTATGCGTCTTCTGGCTGCAAAATGCATGGCTTGTTAAAGCCGGAGCAAATATAAAAATTTTTGATTCTCCCGCTAGAGTAAATATCTATGTTTGTTAGGAGTTTTCCAAGTGGAAATAAAGATCGTTGATTGATCCAAGCTTTTTTTGAGTCATTTTGTGCAAATTTTGTGCATTTGGAGAATATTTGATCTTTCTGACAGGGATGGGTGTCGAATGGCAGACAGGGCTTTGGACGTGAGGAAGCCTGAAATGGCTTTTCCTGTAAGGGAAGGAGTGTCGTGCGGGGCGTAAGCGGGGCAGTTTCTTTGCTGGCGATTGTCAAAAGCGGGGGCGTGAGGCCAGATATTCGCGTTTATGGTATAGTCGATGACTAGTTGTCCGGGATATTCGTTATGTGATTGGGCTTATGACGGGCATGGGTGATCTTGCCCGTCATTGTAGGTGAATCTGAAGGAAAATCATGGGGATTGAATGAAGGAATGGCGGAATTCGGATACAAAATGGCGCCTTTGGGCAAAATTGCTTTTTATTTTGAGCTTTTGGACAAGGGCTGGCAATCGCTGATGGGGCCCATGCTGGATGCGGAGGGAGTTCATGCCAAATGCGCTATCCGGCAACACAACCTGAGCGCGATATTCAGGATGAAAACGCTTTTTGACCGGGAGCTGACAGGTGTCATGGAAGGGGGGCGCTGAAATGGAAGCCTCTGGCAGCTAGGGTAGATCCAGCCATTGCGATCAAGAGGCTGTGCCTGCAGCCGCCGAACAACTCCCTGCCGATGGCAGCTCCGGCAGGCGATAAGGCCCCGGTTATAGGATGCGAATTTCTTCGGATTTCGCCTTAAAAGGCCGTATATTTGCCGTTCCGGAGCAGCAGCACGCGCCTCTCCGCCTTTGTTTGGACCCTAACCCCGAGCGCGATGATTAGCGAGAAAATGAACCAATTGATCAATGATCAATACCACCGTGAGATGTTTTCGGCCCACCAGTATTTTGCCATGAGTTCCTACTTCCTTGATAAGGACCTTGATGGCTTTGCCAACTTCTTCCGGGTACAGGCTGAAGAGGAAATCATGCATGGTCTCAAGCAGTTTGACTATGTCCACGAAGTCGACGGCAAAATAACCAGCGGGCCGCTGGAGGCTCCCGAAAATGAATTTGAGTCCGTTCTCGACGTCTTTGAAAAAGCCCTCGGCCACGAGCGCTACATTACCCAGAACATCAACGCCATCGTAAAGGCCGCCCTGGAAGAGGGCGACTTTGCCACTCACAACTTCTTCCAGTGGTTTATTGAAGAGCAGGTAGAGGAAGAAAGCCTCATGCGATCGCTGATCGCCAAGCTGAAGCTAATCGACGGCAACACCAGCGCCCTCTACATGATGAACGAGGAACTTATGGCCCGTAAGGCCGGCCAGGAAGCCGCCTGATGCCTTGACTCCATTTCGATTCTTTCCGCAGGCCCCCGGGCCTGCATTTTTTTTGCCCCTTCCCAAGGGGCATCTTTTTTTTTGCGGTGCGTAAAATATTCCGAACCCTCATCCGTCGAGGAGCATACCATGACCGATTCGCTCACCGCCCACCGTCGCATCGAACAGGTAATCGCCCAGGAGCGGGAAGGCCTGCTGGGCTTTATCCGCAGACGCCTGCCCGACTGGGAGGAGGCTGAGGACATTCTGCAGGATGTATTCTACCAGTTTGCCCTGCGTGAAGATGCCGGTGAGGGAATTGAGAACGCCGGGGCCTGGCTGATGACGGTCGCGCGCAACCGCATCACCGACCTTTACCGCAAAAAGCGGCCCGAGAACTTTTCCCGCCAAGCGGCCCGCATGGGCCGCAGGGAGGAGGGGCCTCTGCTCCTGGCCGACATTCTGCCTGATTTTTCTCAGGATCCGGAGGCCTTGTTCTTTCGCTCTCTGATCCTCGATGCCCTTGAGGAGGCACTCGACAGCCTGCCCACCGCACAGCGGGAGGTCTTCGTCTGGCATGAGTTCGAGCAAAAAAGCTTTCGCGACATGGCCGAGGAGACGGGCTTGCCCATCAACACCCTCATCTCTCGCAAGCGCTACGCCGTCCTGGCCCTTCGGGCTCGCTTGCAGGACCTCTACGACAGCCTCTGAGGCCGTCTTCTGTCTGATTTTACCTGATTACCATGTGCAAACATACGCATCATCATCACGGCGACCACGGCCACCACAAGCAACACGGTCGTCATGGCTCCTACGCCTACCGCCATCATATGCGGGCCCATATGGGCCGGCGGGTGGCTGGATTTTTGATCGGGGGATTTCTCCTGACCCTCGTCTGGAATAGCCTGGTTCCCGATCTCTTTGGCGGCCCCGGCATCACCTACTTGCAGGCGCTGGGCCTCATGTTTCTTACCCGGCTGCTGACCGGCAATTGGGATATGGGAAGAAGCCATGCTGGCCACCACGGGCCCTGGCGAGCGGCTTTTCGGCAGAAAATGAAGGAGAAAATGGCGGGCATGAGCCCCGAAGAGCGGGAGCGTTTCCGGGAGGGCTTTAGCAAGGGTCGCTGGGATGTCAACATCTTTGAGGTGGAAGACGAAGCTTCTGACGAAGGTCAATCTACCTCGGGTGACGACGCATCCCATACCCCTTCGGATGAGGATGAGCCCCCCCGCAAGTAATCCCGCTCATATTGAAGAAAGTCGCCCGAGTCAATGGGCGTGAGTCCCGCTACCGTTTTCTGGTAAAGATACACCCAGCAGTTCAGGGCCTGGTCCGGGCCCTCGACCGTGAGGGTCTGCCGCACAAAGAGGCTTTTTTCCGGGGCCTCGGGATGAAATCCCTCGTAGCCATCCAGCACCTGGAGCACCGTCTCCGGGTGCTCGAGATGGTAAATCTCTCCCTTGACCCAACCCGTCTGGGCCGGGTCTACCACCAAGCCGGGAAAAAAGTCGACCATATACAGGCGGCCTTGCAGGCGGCCCGGCCCCAGCAGGCGTCCCTTTTTGCTTAGGAAAACCGACATCAGGCTGCCGCTTCCCTGAAGGAGCGTACCGTATACAAAAAGATATGGGGTCATGCTTGGCAAATAGCTAAGGTTGGAGGAAGAGAAAGGTACACTTTCTCCTTCTTTCTCCCATAAACATTCACCCCTCCTTTAGGGTTAAATGGATAGCACACACAGCACGACCTACAGCACCCTCCCTCAGTAGGAGGAATCCGTATCTGTAAAGAGCTCTTTTTAGAGGCGCTTTTTCCTAATGAGCCGGTGGCGATTGCAGCCACCGGCTTCTTTGTTTCCTTACCACTCTGCGATCAGCTGCTGTACGGCCTGGGCACCTTCGCCCTTGACGATGGCGGCGAGGAGACAGGGGCCGCTGGCGGCATCTTTGGCAATGGTCCAGGTGAGCAAACGCCGGCCTCCGGGCAAGAGCTTCATTTCCTGGCTGAATAGGGGAATTTCCCGGGCGTCCATCAGGCTGGAAAGGACATATTTGGCTTCACCTTCAAAAATGTCCATGCCCGTATTGCGCACCTCCATCTGAAACTGCCGGACCGTGTCTGCCTCGGTGGTGGTCTCTACGATGGGATCGGCTTCGAGGCGCAGGTCGGTCGCCTGCGGCGGCCGCTGCGTGACCAGTACCCCGATGGCCTGCCGGACCTCTATGCCCATCGCCAACTGCTGGTTACCGTTTTGGGCCTCTTTTTCGCGCTTGAGCGTGACGTCTATTACGCACCAGTGGGTGCCGGGATAGCCCTCGGGTACATCCATACGTACCCGCACTTCCTGGGCCTCGCCCGGCTTGAGTTCCAGCATGGAGGGCACAAAGGACAACCACGATCGGCAGGAATAGGGGCCGGCGGCCTCAGGGGCTACCCGAATCATTTTGCCTGCTTCATTGAGGGTCCAGTCTTCGGCAGAAATCACGAAAATATTGCTTCGTGAAGACTTGTTGCGTACCGTAAGGGTCTCAATCTGAGCGCCTCCTTCAGCCAGCGTATAGGAAAGCCGGACCGGGTTGACCTCCAGCCCCTGGCCTCGCAAGAGGCCCGGCAGCATCAGGCCAGCCAAGAGGAAGATATGCCAATAGCGCATGGGTTCTTTTTCACTAGGTAGCACATTGTGGCCAGTATCCCCGAACAAAAACCGCGCTTTCCCAACCCTGAAGGCATTCTTTTTCCGCGAATTCTTACCTGAGCCAGCCAGGTGCCTGCCCCCCTTGCCTCTTTCGGCCCAAGTCGTAATTTTGCCCCATGAAAAAGCCCCTACTTTCGCTCCTGACCGGCGCGCTGCTGCTCGCCGCGATGTCTTGTACCCCGGCGGATCAGCAGGCCGATACCCCTCCGGCCGCGCCCGCGCCCACCACGGTAGAGGGGGAGGAAAACCCCCTGCGACCGATCATGCTGGACGCCGTTCAGTATTATGTCAATGATCCGGAGGCCTTTGATCCGGTCTTTCTGACCTACATGCAGGCGGGTATGCCCCAGCAGGCCGAGCCAGCCCTGCCCTTCCTGCGCCTGTACCAGTTTCGGCCGGGACAGCCTACCCTGCAGCTTTCCGCCCCCGGCCCCTGGCCGGGCCTGCGTGAGCAACAGGCGAGTTGGGAACGGACCCGGCTGGAGCCCCGGCCCGAAAATGCGCTGCGCTATGGCGTGTATTGGGTCGCCTTTGCGACCCGCAGCCTCGCCGGCACCATCGGCGACTTGTCCGACGCCGGGGTCAGCTGGCTGAGCCAGTCTTACCGTTTGCCACAGGAACCCACCGCCCAGGCGGCACTGATGTGGGGACCTGACTATACCCAGATGGTCTTTGTGGAGCGCCCCGGCGACCGGGGGGCGACGCCCTACGCCATAGACCACCTCATGCTCCTGGTAGAGGATATGGCGGCGCAGACCACCTTTTTTCAGGACGCCCTCGGGGGCGAGGTCGTGCAGCAGGAGGCGCATCTTGCCATGGTGATGGTGGGGGGGATTCCGCTCGTACTGGCCGAGCCCGAGGCCCTGGGCCTCAAGCGGCAAACGGTTGCCCGCCGCGATCCGGCGGTCTTTCGGCCCGGGATCGAGCAACTGGCCTTCCTCTATCGCGAGTTGGAGCCTGTAACCGATTACCTCCGCGAAGCTGGCTTTCCCCTGACTATGCCGCCTACCCGACTCGTCTATGCGGAAAAGGAGACGCCCTATACCATGGCCCAGACCCTCACCCCCGACAGCCTGCCCATTCTCCTGATTCAGGAAGAGGGGCGCCTGGGACCTCGGGAAATGCCTGCTCCCGACCCA
>RFHL01000902.1 GCA_003696875.1 Bacteroidota bacterium
ATCAGGGCACGCCGTTTTTTTATAGGGATCTTTTTTTTCTTACTTTCTAAAATTTCACACATCCTTTGCAAAAATACCTTTACATCGGCCTTGATGAGTAGCTCAGCGGGTTTGTTTCTGCCCAGGCTCCTTTCATCTATATCGACCTGTATGCTGCTCTGTTTTTGAGGGGCTCTCCAGTAGGGCTCTTTCCCCCACCAGTCCGTCTCTCCTATCCGAGAACCCAGGATGAGAATGGCATCGGCATCCTTGCGAAGTTTGTGGTAGAGTTCGACATGCACCATCGGAAAGGCAAGAGGATAGCGCTCATCCAAAACCCCGCGCGCAGCCCAGCTTGTCGTCACCGGAGCGGCCAAAAGTTCGGCGAGCCTCTGAAGCTCGGCATAGGCTCCGGCGTGGATGATGCCACTACCGGCATGGATCAAAGGCAGCCTTGCGTTAGCAAGGAGACCTGCCGCCTTTTCGAGCGAGTCGGGGTCGGGAGATGCAGGAACCAAACTCCGATAGTCCCCTGGCTTCCAGGGCTTTGGAAAGTCATGCTTGCCATTCATCAGATTCTCCGGCACATCGAGATGCACAACACCCGGCCTGCCCCGGTAGAGTTCCCGCATGGCGCTTCGAAAGAGCTCCGGGATGCGTTCAAAGCTCTGGGCCGAGGCACTCCACTTGCTCAAGGCTCCGATCACTCCGACCTGATCGAAATACTGGTAGGTTCCGCCGCGATCCGGATAGGTGATGCCCGTGCGACGCGAACTCGTTACAACAAAGACCCGATTCCCCTCGGCCTCTTCCACGGTAAGACCAGGCAGGATGTTGGCAACCCCCGGCCCATTGCTCGCAAAACAAAGCCCGGGCCTTCCCGTAAGTCGGGCATAGGCTCCCGCCATGTGCGCGGCTGATGTCTCGTGGCGAGGCCCCACGATCCGGAAATTGTGCTTCTTGAGGCCGCTCAGAAAACCCAGGTAGGTTCCATCCACAATTCCAAAGGCCGTATCCATTCCCTCTGCCCTCAGGGCTGCCGCTATGTACTCTCCACCACTGATTTCTGCCATCTTCGCCTCCCAATAGCGCCTGTATTGCACGGGCCTGCCGAACCCTTCAAAATTGACCATTTTTTAACATACCCACCAGAAGTGTCAACATAAATG
>RFHL01000903.1 GCA_003696875.1 Bacteroidota bacterium
CCGTAGGGGCGAATTGCCATTCGCCCCTACGGTGGGGGTCTGGACGAAAGACCATTCCCCCAAAAATCCGCTCCCCGTTTGCACCTGATCCCCCGCTTTGCGTTTTTTGCCGGGGTAGGCGCATATCGCGCCTGATTACGTATCACAACCCCCATGGCGCAAAAAGTCCTCTTTCTGGATCGCGACGGTACGCTGATCCATGAGCCTCCGGAAGATTATCAGGTCGACAGCCTGGAGAAGCTCCGCTTTCTCCCGGGGATCTTTACCCAGCTCGCGCGGCTCAAGGCCGCGACCGACTACCGCTGGGTGATGATCACCAACCAGGATGGCCTGGGTACTGACGCCTTTCCGGAGGAAACCTTCTGGCCAGCCCACGACAAGATGATGGAAGCCCTGGCCGGCGAAGGCATCACCTTCGATGAGGTGATTATTGATCGTACTTTCAAGCACGAGAACAAGCCCACCCGCAAGCCCGGGACGGGCTTGCTGAGACACTATCTGGAGGGTGATTTTGACCTCGCCAATAGCATCGTCATCGGTGACCGGCCCAGTGACATTCAGCTGGCCTATAATCTGGGGGGAAAGGGCGTCATGCTGGGCAAGAGCATTGACACCCAAGACGATGACGTCGACTGGGCGCAGCTGCAAGATACCCTGCTCCTGCGTGCGCAGGACTGGGAGGAAATTGTGGACCTCCTCATCGCCCGGGAACGGGAAGGGCGTCGGGCGCAGGTGCATCGCGTGACCCACGAGACCGATGTCTTGGTTAGCCTTGACCTCGACGGCAGTGGTCAGGGCGTGCGCGAGACCGGTATCGGCTTTTTTAACCATATGCTGGACCAGCTCGCCAAGCACGGCCGCCTCGACCTCACGGTCAAGACCCAGGGTGATCTCTATATCGACGCGCATCATACCATTGAGGATACCGCCCTGGCGCTTGGCGCGGCATTCCAAGAGGCCCTCGGCGACAAGAGGGGCATCGAGCGCTACGGCTGCTTCAATCTGGCCATGGATGAAGCCCTCGCCCAGGTCGCGCTCGACTTCTCCGGCCGGCCCTGGCTGGTTTTCCGGGCCGACTTCAGGCGGGAGGCAGTGGGCGATTTTCCCACCGAGATGGTGCCCCATTTTTTCAAATCCTTTTGTGACACTGCCGGTTGCAACCTGCATATGACCCTGACGGGAGAGAATGCCCACCACATGATCGAAGCTGGTTTCAAAGGCTTTGCCCGCGCGATCCGCGCGGCGGTGGCCTCCGCCGGTCACAGCGATTTGCCCTCGACCAAAGGGGTACTGTGATTGAGAGGCGAGAAACGAGAAACGAGAGGCGAGATATCAGGGGGGGAAACCTTGAACCAGGAACATCGAACCAGGAACAATATTAATGAACCTCGTTATCATCAAATACAATGCTGGCAATGTGCAGTCGGTGACGCATGCGCTCCACCGGCTCGGGGTCGAGCCGGTGCTGAGTGACGATCCGGCGGTGATCCGCGCGGCGGATAAGGTCATTTTCCCCGGAGTAGGGGAGGCGAGCACGGCCATGCGCTACCTGCGGCAGGCCGGCCTGGCAGACTTGTTGCCCACGCTCAAGCAGCCCTTTTTGGGGGTCTGCCTGGGGCTGCAGCTGATGTGCCGGCATTCGGAGGAGGGCGATACGCCCTGCCTGGGGATCTTTGACCTGGCGGTGAAGCGCTTCCCCGCCGGCGACCAAAAGGTGCCCCATATGGGCTGGAACCTGCTGGAAGACCTGCAAACGCCCTTGCTACAGGGGCTGGGCGAGCGGCCTTTTGTGTACTTCGTCCACAGCTACTACGCCGAAACCAGCCCCCATACCATCGCCCGGACCGACTATATGTTGCCCTTCAGCGCCGCCATCCACCGCGACAATTTTTACGCGACCCAGTTTCACCCCGAAAAAAGCGGCACTGTCGGAGCCAAAATCCTGGAAAATTTTCTGGCGGTATGAGGTTCCTGAAGGAAACGGTTCTGCCTCACCTTTCGCCTCTCAAAATCTCGCCTCTCACATGCGCCTGATCCCCGCCATAGACCTCATCGACGGCAAAGCCGTCCGCCTGGAAATGGGCGACTACGCCCGCAAAAAGGTATACAACGAAGATCCCCTGGAAGTGGCCAAGGCCTTTGAGGGCGCGGGGC
>RFHL01000904.1 GCA_003696875.1 Bacteroidota bacterium
CGCATAGACGACTTCATGGCCCGATTTGCGGAACGTTTCCCCGAAGACTGATACCCCGGATCTTGGCCTTAATCGGAGCGACCCTATCGGACCTGCCCGTCTCCCCGGATGACCCACTTCTCTGTGACCAGTTTTTCCAGGGCAAAAGGGCCGCGGGCGTGCAGTTTCTGAGTTGAAATGCCTATTTCGGCTCCCAGGCCAAAGACGCCACCGTCCGTAAAGCGGGTAGAGGCGTTGGCGTAGACGGCGGCGGCATCCACCTCGGCGAGAAAGCGCTCGCAGAGGGTCGCATCTTCCGACACGATGGCCTCCGAATGCCGGGAAGAATACTGCCGGATATGGGCCAGGGCCTCGTCGGGACCCTCAACAAGTTTGAGTGAGCATTTGTAATCCAGAAACTCCCGGCCGAAATCGGCCGGCTGGGCCGGCTGCCGGTGCGGATAGCCCGCCGCTTCCAGCATGCTAAAGGCCTCAGCATCGGCGAAGATCTCGACCTGATATTCCGCCAGTCCTGGCAGGATCCGGGGGATAAAGGCTTTCGCCACCGATTGATCCACCAGGATGGTATCCAGTGCATTGCAGACCGAGGGGCGAGACACTTTGGCATTGACCACAATCTGAGCCGCCTTGTCCAGGTCGGCACTACCCGCCACATAGGTGTGGCATACACCGGCCCCTGTCTCAATCGTCGGCACGGTGGCCTCCCGCCGTACAAAGTCAATCAGGGCCTGTGATCCCCGGGGGATCAGAATGTCTACGTATTGCTCGGCCGTCAGCAACTCCTGCACCAATTCCCGATCGGCCGGCAGCAGGGCCACCCCCTGCGGGTCCAGGCCATGCGCCTGCATGGCCTCATGGATAACCGCCACCAGGGCGGCATTGGAGGCAGCGGCGTCTGAGCCGCCCCGTAGCACCACGGCATTGCCGGTACGCAGGCAGAGTGCCGCTACATCAATGGTCACATTGGGGCGGGACTCGTAGATGATGCCCACTACCCCCAGCGGTACACTTGTTTTCTGGACGAGCAGACCGTTGGACAGCGTTTTCTCGGACAGGACTTGCCCGGTTGGGTCCGGGAGCTCAGCAATGCTGGCCAGACTCGAACTCAGATCCCGGATCCGCTCCGGGCTGAGCATCAGGCGATCCTTGCGGGGGTCGCCATCGGCCATCCGATTCAGATCTTGCTGGTTCGCCGCCAGGATGGTGTTCTCAGCGGCCAGCAAGTGGTCGGCGAGGGTATGGAGGAGGGCTTTCCGCTGCGAATCCGTCAGGCGACGAAGGGAGGCCGAGGCGTCCCGGACGGCGGAGAGGGTGGGCAGGATGCTGTGCATGGGAAGAGGTCAGGAGTGGGGAAGTAGGAAAATGGGGAAGTGGGTACGCGTGGGATTGGAGAGCGATCCTCGGGTTAAACAGAGAAAAGAGGTCATAGAGGCAAATTTGCCCCTTCAGGGGCTTAGAGCAGGACGATTTCGTCGGCATGCGCGACCAGTAGGTCATGGGTCCGGAGTTGTCCGGCGAGGGCCGAGGCAGCCAGCCGGGTGCGGGCTACGGCAAAGGGTAGTTCTTCGGGCAGGGCGAGCTCGACTACTTCGCCGGCGGCGAAGTCTCCTCTGAGGCCGGTCACCCCGATACCCAGCAAGCTGCGGCGCTGCCGCAGCGCCTGCCGGGCCCCGGCATCGACCTCGATGCGGCCCGAGACCAGGCTGCCACTGGCCAGCCACCGTTGCCGGGCCGCAGGTTTGGAGGGCGCCGCCACGCAGACCGTACCGGTCTGGCCCGCTGCCGCCTGCAGGATGGCCTCTGGCTCGCGCAGGCCAAAAATGACGGCTTCGACCCCCATGCGGGAGGCCAGACGGGCAAAGGTGAGTTTGGATACCATGCCTCCCAGTCCCAGGCC
>RFHL01000905.1 GCA_003696875.1 Bacteroidota bacterium
AGAGCGGGACCTGCTCAAGCTGAGCATCAGCACCGAAGGCTGGGCTTTTACCGAAAGCGACATGTGGTACTTCGAGCCAGGGTCCGGGGGCGATCCCCAGCCTCGCTTCCTGTTGCATCGCCGGGAAGATGAGAACGTCCGGCTGCGGGAGGTCTATTACTTTGCGGATGGGCAAGTACAGGCCTGGGAAAAAAGCCGGGTCTTTCTACGGCTGGCCGGAGCCCCCGAAGTGCGGGAAGCGGTGGCGCGTTCCCTGAGCCCGACTTGTGGCTGGACTTACCAGGCTGACGGCAGCCCGCTACAGTACTATGACGCCGGCTATGCCCGGCGGGTGGCTGAGTTTGAGGCCCAGCGACTGGCCTATGCCCGCCAGAAGACTCAGACGTGTATCCGGCAACTGGAGGCCGCCGGCCTCGAGGAAAACGGCCCCAACGCCATGTACAACAACTTCACCTTGCAGGCCGACCGGCCTGAGGGGAAGCAAGGCCAGGAGCCGCCCATGGATACCTACTTTGTGAGTCCCCGGCTATATGCCTGGGTCGTGGGCGAATAGCGCCATACTCACACCCTTGCTAACTCTCCCCACACCCTTGTTCAAAGGAAGGTGACAGGCAATGGGTAGATGCGTATGTTGGGATAAAGGCCCTGGGCCCCATCTACACATCTAACCTCAATGACCATGTTACACCCCTACGCACGAAACGCCTGGACCGGACTCGCCACCATGTTGGTGCTGGTGCTGCTCAGCAGTTGCGGCACCTATCGCCTCGCCACCTATGAGCCGGACCCGGTATATCGGCCGCAGCCTGCACCTGCGCCGGTCTACACCCCCCGGCCGGCTCCCCAGCCGGAGCCGGTCTATCAGCCGCAGGCCGCCCCCCAATATGCCGAGGCACGCTACGCCCCCTTGCCCCCGGCCGATCCCTATGACACGCATTACGACGAAGGCCGCATTCAGGTGGCTTTTCTCCTTGATGCCTCAGGTAGTATGGACGGCCTCATTGAGCAGGCCAAAGCCCAGTTTTGGCAGATGATTGATGACATCGCCTACAGCTACGGAGATCACTATATGCCCCTGATTGAGGTAGCCTTGGTGCAGTACGGCCATGGAGCCATCGGCGGGCGGGCCCGCTACATGGAGGTGGTCGTGCCCTTTACCACCGACCTTGACTGGGTAGCCGATGCCCTGTATCACCTCTATCCCAGCGGGGGCCGCGAATATGCCGGCGAGGCCCTGCAGATGGCCCATCGTGAACTCAGCTGGAGTCCCTATCCGGAAGATCTGAAACTGGTATACATTGCTGGCAATGAGTCCTTTGATCAAGGACAGGCTAACTATGCCTGGGTGCTGGAGCAAATGTACCGCGATGGCATTGTGACCAATACCATTTTTGCCGGTGATTACTATCAGGGCATCCAACTTCGCTGGGAAGATGCCGCCTCCATCGGGCGGGGTACCTATGCCGCCATTGACATCCAGCGGCCGGTAAGCTTCTACAGTACACCCTACGATGCCATGTTGTGTGATCTGAATGCCGCCTACAACGCCACTTTTATCCCTTATGGTACGCAGGGGATGATGTATTACGAACGGGTCATCATCCACGACCGCTACGCGCTGGGGTATGGGCAGGCCTGTCAGGCTACTCGGGTGGTGTCCAAAGCCCGGCCCTACTACCGCAATCCCCGTTGGGATCTGATTGATGCGATGGATCGGGGCTTGGTTAGCCTGGAAGGCATGAATCTCCAGGACCTGCCGCCCGTGATGCGTGACATGAGTGCTGAGCAACGGCGCAAGTACATCCGGGATCAGCGGTATCAGCGGACCCAGCTACGGGCCCGGATCCAGGAACTGGCCAGAGATCGGCAGCAGGCCGTAGCCCGCCGTCCGGTGAGTCAGGAAGAGCCTGCCAACCTGCGGCAAGCGGTTCGCCGTAGCGCCGTAGAAGAGGCCCAGGACCCCCGCCGTCCGCAGCCGCGTCCGAGCAGCTTGCGTCCCGTCGTGGAGCGTGAAACGGGGGGAACCCTACAACCTCAGCCTGGTACCCGTCGCCCGCAGGTAGAAAGCGATCGCCGCGAAGCGGAGCGCCAGCGCCAGATCCAGGCGCAGCGGGAAGCAGAGCAAAAGCGTCAGCAGGCCGAGCAGCAGCGCCG
>RFHL01000906.1 GCA_003696875.1 Bacteroidota bacterium
CAGATTAACCACCCAGGGGGTGCAACTTTCCCGCCATAGGCAATGATGGCGCCAACGGGCATAACATCGCCCGCCTGATCCTTGATACGGCCATGCACGTCCAAATCGGCGTTTGTGTTTTCACTGCCAACCGTCAGATTTCCCTCCAACCGCGCTTCCCCCTTGACATCCAGCGCTACCTGGGGGTTACTCGTTCCAACGCCTACCTTCCCCTCCAGCGCTGTATTGCCATGCACGAGCAGATTGGCGTTTGTGCTCTCGCTGCCTACCGTCAGATTTCCTCCCAACTTCGTTTCCCCTTTAACATCTAGCGCGGCCTGCGGATCATTTGTCCCAATTCCCACATTCCCACGTTTCGTCACCAGCGGGCTGAGCTGCACAGGCAAATCCCACCCCCCGTCCCAATAACCTGGAATGCCCTCATAGCGCAGCAACAGGGTGAAAAGGCCAAAAACACCGGGCGTGGCCCAGCCCTTGATCTGGATTTCCAGGTTTGTATCCTTCGTGACCTCCATGGGCTCATCGAGTTTGAAACTCAGTACCTGGTGACCCTGGCCGGGTAGGATCTCGGGCTCCAGTTCGGCATTTTGGGATGGGTCGGATTTTTGCCAGGTCATCTCCGCATTGAGGAGATTCCCCGATATCAAGGCCTCGTCCACCACCATCTCAAAGGTCGTGCCGGCCACCAGTTTAACCGGCTTGGGGTCGGTGGGATTGACCTGGATGGTCAGGGTGTTACTTAGCGCATTGGAAAGCACCGTGTTGGAACCCACGATACGCGCCGTCAACGGCACGGTCTTCAGCCCGAGGTGACTCTGGATTTCCATGTGCCGGATGATGGAGCCGGGGTCCTGCGCCTTGGTGCGGAAGCGGATTTCGACCCGGGTGTTGCGCGCCCCGCCTCGGGCGGCCGCGCTGAACTCGGGGATGGTCAGTAACTGCGACTGACCGTCGTTTGGCACGGAAAACGTTCCTTCTTCCTTGATGAAGGAGATGAAGTCTTCCCGCTGGTCAGTTGCGGTCCCGACGGCATATTTCCAGCCGGGGATCTGGATTTTGCCGTCTTGCAGCCGGGTGCGGATGCGTTCGGCGATCACGTTGCGGCGGAAGCGGAGCTGGAGGTGGAATTTGTCTTCGTCCGGCGTCGCCGCGGCGTCGAATTCGACAAAATTGACGGGTTTGCCGCCCGGATTGGCAATGGCAAGCTCCAGGGGTTCCGAGCGGTTTTCGGCTTCGATGAAGATCAGCGGCTTGTGGTCATCTTCGTGGATGGTGTAGAGATCGGCTTTCAACAGGGTCGTTTCCCGGATGCGGGCGTTGCGGAGCAGGTCGGCTTCCATGAGATCCTGGATCTGGGCTTGGGACAGGGCTTCGTTGTACAGGCGGAAGTTGGCCATGCGGCCTTTATAGTTTGCATCCCATCTGGAATAGGCGCTTTTCGCCACAAACCCGGTCTGCCAGGGCAACCCCGCAAAAAACTTTTCGTCCGGCATGTGGTTGGTCGCAACCTGAATTCCATCAAATAAAAGGCTGATTTTGCCATCCGTGCTGTAAGTTGCCGCGATGTGCTGCCATTTCTCTTTTACAATCCCATTGCTGTGCTCGGTACTAATTCCCAGGACGTTCAATATCGATGTGGCAGACTCACCCTTGTTGGCCAGATAAAAGAATGCCTGGTCTGAACGATTGGTATCGCTTAAGTCTAGCGTATTCAAACCAAAAATACGGCTCCAATTTTGGAGTTCATCATAGCGTACCCAAGCCATGGCCGTTGCCCCGTTCTTGAAGGTAAACGTTTCGAGGTTGACGAGTTCCACATAATCATCCTTACCATCAAACGCCATACAAGCACCCAGCTCCGAGTCATACACAATCTGCGGGTTGCCGTGGACGATGGCGTCACTGCCAAGTTTCCCCACGTTTTTGGTGATCTGCTTGCCTCCTTCTCCGGCGCGGATTTCATCGAGCGGCAGGTGGAAGAATTCTGTGTTTTCTGACATCTTCTGTTCCTTTGTTAATCAAGAAATTATTCCGGTTTAGTGGGTTCTTCGGGCGGCGGCGGCGCTTCGGGTGCGGGACCGTGCTGCAGGACGAGCTTCCCTTCCCGCAGCACGAAGCGCTCGGGGAAGAAAGCGGCCGTCTGGAAGGCTTTGATCTGATACTGCTTGAGTTCAACCTCGGCCGGCGTTTCTCCTGCTTGCGAAGGCCAGGCGTTATTCTCGCGCCAGGCCCAGTGGAAGTCCTTTTCTTTGGGCAGGGAAATGTGGAGTGTCTCCTCCGGGGAGAGCACCGGCGCGGTGAGAAAGGTCATTTCGATGCGGTTCAAGGCGTCTTTGATGTAGTGCTCCGGCAGTTGGATTGCCTTCACCGGCTGGATCCCGCTGGACAGGTGAATCCGCCCGTGGGGATCGAGCAGGGCGATGAAACGCTGCCTCTCATCTGCCGCGCTGATCTGCAGGAGATCGGCCTCGGCATAGTGGCGGATGTGTTCCGGATGCGCCTCCTCTTTGAGGAAGCCCTCGTCTCTGAGCGTCACCCAAAGGCGGCTGCCCTCCCGCGTGTAGGGCTGGATGAGGTCTTGTTTCTTGATGGTGGCGTCTTCCTCCTCGTTGAGATATTCAAACAGGGTCCGCTGCTTTTCATCATGCAGCTTCCAGGCTTTATTCATCTCCTCCAGCCAGTTGCCGTGGCTTCCGGGCGTGTAGCCAGCGACCTTGGCGGTGTCCAGGTATCCGGTCACGGAATCGTTTACCTGGAAGGTTGTTGAGAGGGCACCCTGCGCATCAATCGACCAGTAACCGACCAGGCCGTCATTGCGCTGGCGGTATTCGCCGATCCGGTAGGGGAATTTGACCAGCTCGAACCCGTCCGTGGACCGCGCCTGTCCTTGCACGTCCCGGTACAGGTCGGCCCAACTGATGTTGACGGCAGGCAGCCCCTTCAGCTCCAGTTCCACCCCCAGCTCGACCACTGCCATTGGCCGCCCCATCAAAACGGAGTAGGCCGACTGGCCCTCCCGATCGTCGGGATGGATGTTGTCCAATGCTTCCTCGACGTTGCGGATGAAGGCCCGCAGGTCTGCCACTGATTTATCCCGGAGCCACCGGATGACCTGCCCGAGGTGGTTGTGCTGGTCCCCAGAATCTGGTTCAACGATGACGTTGTCGTCCTGCGGGCGGATGCTTTCGAGATGGCGGCCGTCGGGGTCAAAGATTTCGAGGCTGTGGTCGAGTAGATTGGGCACGATCCACCCGTGGATGGGGCTGCTGCTTTTGCTCCCAAAACTGTCGTGCCCCTTCTCGCCGGCAGCCTGCAGAAAGCGAAAATTCCAGCGGGCGGCCTGAGAGAGACGTGGGGGCAGCCGTACCCAATCCGGTTGGCTGCGTACTGTCATGGACAAGGTGGTGGCTACATCGGCCGGGATGATGTCTGTAAAACGCCCAAACCGGTCAACCAAGCGGAGCTTGAGCATCCGCAGCGCGCCGCTGCGAATTGGCAGGAACGGCGCGTGCGGATCGGGGGAGACGGCTCTGTGGCCGTCGGCCAATGCATCTGCCACATCCTGTGCAAAGACACGGAAATCCTTGAATCCGAGCGGGTCGGCCGGGTGGAGCTGGAGGCTTTCATGGCGCTGCAGCAGGGCGGTATTGAATCCGTTTAACGTGACGACCAGCAAGTCATTTTCGTCAAGGAACTTTTCCGCGCTAGCCACATCTTCCATGAATTTTTCAAGCTGTTTCAACTCCCTGGCAGCGTTCTTGTAATCGGCGCTGTCTGTATTCTTCTGCCCTTCCAGATTCTCTATTTCGGACTCGAGCGCCGTTTTTCTGACTGCCTGCAGATCCCGGTATATATGCAGTAGTTCCCGGTAGCGGTCGTCCAGGCGCTGATTTACGTAGGTGGAGCCGGTGTAAATACTGCCGGCGCGGACCAGGGCCGGATTTTCTTTCTGTGAAGGGTGATCGTCCAGGTCCGGCTCGTTTTCTCCCAACGAATAGTTGTGCGACATGAAGGCAGGATCAAAAAGGCCGGAAGAGCGGGTCAGCGGATGCATGGTTGCGATAGGGTAGACTTCGGTTTCCCACTCGCTGCGGAAAATCGGCAGATCAGTCGAGAGCTTTCGGTGTGGAAGCGTCCACGCTATCGTTTCGCTGGTGAGGAGCTCAGAGCCATTGAAACCCGTGGCGGAGAATTCCAACGTTTTCGAAAGCACCTGACAATCCACAGGCGGCTTGAGGGCGCTCGACGCCTCTTGTTTGGTGTCCGGACTGCCAGCCTGGGGGCCATCGCGCTTCGATCTGGGCATTGCGATCACCAGTGCCGGAGGTGCGGGTTCCCAGAAGCGGGGCGCCGGCCGGGATTGGGCTTCCCAGTGAAATTTCTCGACGATGGTCTGGTCGTTTTTTAGCCGGTTGTTCTCCTTCTCCAGCTTTGCCTGAAGAATCTTTCGGGCTTCATCCACCTGGGCAGCGAGACCGCTGGAAGAGATGATTTTGTTGTCTTGGTCCACTTCCCGCTTGCCTAAAAGGAATGTCAACCGCTTGACATCTGCCAGCGACCCGGTACGGATCATATCCCGCAGCGCTCTGACATCGATATATTCCTGCGTCTCCCCGGACGGCGGGTAAGCGGCGTGCATGTACCGGTACCAATCCGAATACAGTTCATAGCGCCGGCTTTCCAGTTCGCGAGCCGTCCGGTCATATCTTCGTTGGGCGGCGTTGAGTTCTTGCAGTGCAAGCCAGACGTCATCCGGCAGGGGTGGTGGGGAGACGTGTTCGATGGGTTCTTCCCCGCGGGGAGTTTTGTCCGGGTTGTCGTCGATTTTTTCGATCACCCAGCCCAGCCCCCCGCCGCTCCCGACAAATTCATCGGCATGCCGGTATTCCCGGAACTTGGGTCCGATGTCGAGCTTCAGGCTTTTGAGCCGGTCGCCCATCAGGACGGCCGAGAGGCTGTCTTCCATTTTTTCCCGTTCGAGGCCGTCCAATTTAGAAAAGGATTTTTCTGTAATCAGGGCTGTCAGCGCTTCGATCGGGGTGTTGCCCATGGCGAAACAAACATCGTCACCAAGGTCTGGGGTGCCTTCCAAGAACTGCGCTTCCCCGCAGCATACCATCCGGGCCCAGTTCGCAACCTGTTCGTGCCCCTCGGAATATGCCAAGGAAATTCCCAGGTCTTCCTCCAGGTTTTTGGCAAATCGTTCAGCCTTTAGCTCTCGTTTGCGGTTGTCATCTAGTTGGGATAATTTATCAATCTGGGCAAACCCCCACCCATCTTGCCCCTCCCCGGTTTCAGGATCAGCATGTGGATGGGCAGTTGCTTTCGTTGTCAGGTAGTTCAGCCAGGCATCGTCTGCCGTATCAGCGTACCAGCCGATCACTTTGTACGTGTGCTCTGTTGTCCCCAGCGGGTCGTGGAAGCCAAACACGCCGCGGCAGTTCGGGTAAAAGACATCGAAGGAGGGAGAGCCCCAGCCCAAAGCAGTCAGCGGTTGGTTGTCGTGCTTGTCTTTCCACGCGTGGTCGCTTGGGCGCAGGGCGCCGCCTCGGCTGAGCCACATTCCCAGGGGCTCCGTTCGCCCCAGGTAGGCATAGGGTTGCTCGCCGCTGTAAATGTCTACCGGCAGGCTGGTCTGGGCCAGGCCTAAGGAGGCTTGGTCTGCCGGGTTGAGGATCAGTGCATCGCTCGTTACTATCCATTGGCGATCGGGACCGGTGCCATTTTTATCGAAACGGTTCACCAACCAACGGTCAGGGACTGGGGGAAAGTCAGTAGCGTTTTTTGCGCCGTATTGGGTGCGTTTGAGAAAGTTGGGGAAATCCCAATGAAGATGGACGCCGCGTTTGAGCAGGAAACTGGTGTCTTCAAAGGGGCGCGGGGTGACAGATTCCGCCAGGTAGGGCATGTCCGGGTTTTGGTCTTGTTTTGCCGTTGCATCGTAGTAAGGCAACGACTCGAAGTCCATTTCGGGACCAACGACGGCCTGGTCTTCCTCCTGGAAGATGGCATAAACTTTTGTGGGGATTGTAAGAATCATGGGCGGCTCGAAATATCTAAATTCAGTCGTTCACGATTTGACGTGACCGGGTCGTGTGGACGTTTCATGAAGTCCTGTTTGGTGGTTGAATAGGGAGGCCCAGGCCATCATTCCTCCCCGGCGTGATGGACGTATCTGGGACAATGGTCAAATGGACCAACGGAATGCTCATCGACGACGGATTGCCCAAATTGAACGAACTGCCTGGAAACAGGAGAGTGGGTATCATCGTCGTAGTCTGGTTGAAACAGGGGTTTTTCGGTTGAAGAAAATTTTTAGAGCATCTCTGGCCGCCCATAGTCTTGAGAACCAGCAACAGGAGGTGCGGTTACGTGTGTGGCCCTTAACCAAATGACGGCGTTGGGCATGCCTGAGAGCCACCCTGTATCCGTGGCCTAACCTGATCAACGCTTGCTTCCGTTTGTCCTTTTTCCGCCTATCCCTGATTTATGCAACAAAGCCTTTTATTGAGCATATCAATTGTAATCCTGAGGCGATTATCACCCGTCTCTGGCCTAAATTTGAGCTTGATCCTTCCTTTGAAAAAGTTCTGGTTTCATTCTGATTTCAGTAAAGCATCCAGGTGTAGATGTTTTAACAATCGTGGCGTGAAATTAACCCTGACTAATTCGCGGCCGGGTGTCCCCGCCCCCGTATCCCAAGGATACCGAATTTCACCCTTTCATGTCAAGATTGTGTTAAATCTCACACCAAAAGCTTATCATTACCCATAAGTAGGGCAAGCAGGGGACGGGGACAAAGTTGTCATAAAATCAGTAAACGTTGTAAAATTATAATTTTTGCAGAAAATTTGGTTACGAGGAACCACGTAGAAAAATGTCAGAAATAACAGCGGCAC
>RFHL01000907.1 GCA_003696875.1 Bacteroidota bacterium
AGGTCCCATTGACGGCGGAGAAGATCCCCGAGACAAAGAGGTGCTCATCCACCAGCCGGATCTGGTCGATGACGATGTTGGTAGCGTCCAGAGCCGAATCAACGGGTACCCGCCAGGGCAGGAGGCCCCCCGTCGCCCGGTCAAAGGCGGCCAGCCGATTGCGAGGCTGCCCATTGATCTGCCGGAAATTGCCGCCCAGGTAAATGCGGTCGGCCGAAATGGCGATGGCAGATACCCCGGCCGAGCTGGTAGCCAGTCCCGCCACATCGGGCGCCCAGGGATCCAGCTGCCCATTGCGACTAATGGCGGCAATGCCCTCCCGGCTTTGGCCGGCGATGGTAGTAAACGAACCGGCCGCAAACATCATGGTGTCGTTCCAGGCCAAATCTCGCACCGATGCATCTGGACTTGGGTCCCAGCTATCTAGGTTGCCATCGGCGTCTAGTCGGGCCAGATAGTTTCTGCTCGTCCCATTGACTTGGGTAAAATTCCCTGCTACATAGAGCTCCTGCTGCCTGGGATCCCAGGCGAGATCGAAAATTAAGGCACTTGCTTCAGCCTGCCAGGCTGAATCTAACAAGCCATGTTCAGTATCTACCCGGGCCAGGTTGTCCCGGGCGAGGCCATGCACCTCATCAAAAGCTCCCCCCAGGTACACATGACCATTCTTGGGATCAATCTCTATGGTGTTGATGAAGTCATTTTGCCCGAGATTGGGGTTCCAGGGGGTCAACTGCCCGGTTTTGGTATCCACTGCATAACCGCCTTTTCGCTCCCGCCCGATCAGATGGGTAAAGTCTCCGCCCACGACCATCATGGTGTCGTTCCAGGCGAGAAACTGGATTTCATCGTTGGCGTTGGGCTGGTAGGCGAAAGGGGTCCCGGTGCTGGCGTTGATGACAGCCAATTTGGCGTGGAACTGTCCTTGCAGGGAGTCGAAGTTTCCGCCCACCCAAAGAGAATCTCCCACCACTTCCAGAGCAAAGACCGAATTGTCGGCGGCTACCTGTGTAGAAAGGACCTGCCCGCTGACCAGATCGGTCAGGGCCAGATTTTGCCGCGCCGAGTCCCCGATGGTGCCAAAGGCACCGCCCACCCATACGCCGCTGCTGGTAGGCGCGATCGCATACGCCTGTGGAAAGCCGAATCCGCTGATCGGCGGATGCCAGGCGGTCAGGCTGTCGGCACTCAGATCCAGACAGAACAGGCGCTGCCGCACCTGTCCCCGATAGGTCTCAAAGCTACCCCCGGCCATCACCGTGCTGCCACTGCGGTTCAGGGCCAGTACGTCATCATTGGGCTCCGGATGCCAGGCCAGGGCCTGGCCGCTGCCCAGGGAGAGCGCCCCCAGAAAGGCGCGATCCTGACCCGCCAGCTGACCAAAGGCACCGGCGACGAGCATGGTATCGTTCCAGCGGTAGACGGTCTGTACGGTGCCATCGGCACCGGGATTCCAGGGCAGCACCGCGGGGCTGCTGCTGGTGGTGACCATCCCCAGGCGCGCCCGCGCCTGGCCATTCAGACTAGTAAAGGCCCCCGCCACCATCATGGTGTCGTTCCAGGCCAGCAGTTTGTTGACGGTGCCGTTGGCGGCAGGTGCCCAGGACATCTGGTCCCAGCCCACCCCGCCCAAGGCCATCAGCCGGGTACGGCTTTCGCTGCCCAGGGCCAGGAAATTGCCGCCGATCATGAGGAGCCCCCCCGCCGGCGTGATGCTGTATACCGCCGCCGAGGGATTGGGCATCCAGCTGCGCAGGCCCCCGCCCGGCAAGTCAAAACTGGCCAGGTGGGTATGCCCCTGTCCCGCAATCTGGGTAAAATTGCCCCCAACGTAGAGGACATTGCCCTGGGTGGTCAGGACTTCCACGGTGTTGTTGGCACCAGGATCCCAGGCCTGGGTAGCCCCCGTGGCCAGATCCACCGCCGCCAGCCGGCTGCGGGATTGACCGCCCATCTGGGTAAAGCTGCCGCCCAGGTAGAGGGTATTCCCCACGATGACGCCGCGCTTGATCTCATTGTTGGCGCTCGGATCCCAGCTTACCAGAGTGGCGCCAGCCTGCCCCACCATCGCCGCCCGGTTGCGGGGCTGCCCCCCTGCGGTGGTGAATCGGCCCAGTACGATCATCATCGTATCGTTGAAGATGATCTGGTTGACTTCGTTGTTGAAGTCGGGATCCCAGGGCAGAAGGCTGGCGCTGGGAATGTCGAGCGCGGCGGCCCGGTTCCGGACCTGACCATTGACGGTGGTGAAGTTTCCCCCGAAAAAGAGGGTGTTGCCCTGCTTTTGGAAGCTGTTGACGTCGCCACTCACACTGGGGCTCCAGCCCAGCAAGCTGTTGGTCGTGAGGTCGATCGCCGCCAGCCGCTCGCGGGTGTTGCCATCGATATCGGTGAAGGCTCCGGCGACCATCATGGTATCATTGAAAATGGCGAGGTCATAGACGGTGCCATTGATATTGAAGGCAAAAGCCGGGTCCAGGGTACTGTCGGGCAGGATATGCGCCAGACGCCGGAGAATGCTGCCATTAACCGTAAAAAAACCTCCGCCCACATACCAGCCCCCGCTGCCGTCGGGCACGCTCGCATAGACCGATCCCCCAAAGGCGGGAAAGGCGTGTGCCGGCCGGGTATCGGTATCGGAGATCAGGGCGAGACGGGAGGCCGCATAGCCGGTGGCCCCGGTAAAGGTCCCGCCGGCAAACATCATGGTGTCGTTCCAGGCGAGGGTATTGACCTGCCCATTGGTCGGGCCGGGGGTCTGGAGTGGAAGACCGCTGGCTTTGTCGAGCACAGCCAGGCCGCGCTGTTGCCGGCCGCCGATGCTGGCAAAATTGCCCCCGGCAAAGATGTAGGTACCGTCCGTGGCGAGGCTTTGGACGGTGGCATCGGCGTCGGGGTCCCAGGCAAGCAGGGCCCCGGTGGTGGCGTCGACCGCCGCCAGGCGGCGGCGAGGCTGTCCCCCCATCGTCAGGAAGTTCCCCGCCACCATCATGGTGTCGTTGAAGATCAGCAGGTCATACACGCTGCCGCCAGCGGCCGGCAAAAAGGTAGGATCTACCGTGCCATTGGGTAGGACATGCACCAGGCGGGCAAAGCTCTGCCCGTCGACCTGAGAAAAATCGCCCCCCACATACCAGCCGCCATTGCCGTCTTCCTTGATGACACGCACCGTCCCATTGAAACGGGGAAAATCCAGAACGGGCTCGTCATCCAGCCCGGAAAAAGCCGCGCCCCGGCCGGTAAAGCGGCCGGTCTGGGCATTGAAGGAGCCGGCGGTGTACAGGCGCGGCCCATCGAGGGTAAAGGAATTGACCGTCCCGGAGGTAGGGCTGATGGTGGGGAGCAATTCCCCGCCTTGCAGGCCCAGCCGGGCCAGGGCCGGCTGATAGCGCCCGCTGATGCGGGTAAACTGCCCGCCGACATAGACGCTGTTCCCAACGATGGTGAGCGCATTGACGGTATTGCTGGCTCCGGGATCCCAGTTGGTGAGCTGACCACTACTCAGGTCAAACGCGGCCAATCGCTCGCGGGCCGCCCCCTCGACCTGGGTAAAGCGTCCCCCGATCATCATGGTATCGTTGAAAATGGCCAGCGCCTTGACCTCATTATTGATGTCCGGGAGAAAATTCTGATCAACCGTCCCACCCGGAAAAATGTGGACCAGGTTGTCGCAGGCTATGTCTCCGGCGGCGCTGAATTGGCCGCCGACATACCAGCCGCCTTGTCCATCGGGAATGACCGCCCGCACATTGCCTTCGATCACCGGGAAATTCACCAGAGGAAGCGAATCGGTGATCCAGCCCGCCCCGCCGGTCTCGACCCCTACGTACGTAAAGCTGCCTACCGCATACAGGGTGTCCCCTTTCCGGGCCAGGTCAAACACCCGGTTGTTGGGAGTGAAGGTGCGGGGGACAAAATTCTGGGCCTGCAGGCCCATCGTCAGGAAAAATAATGCCAGGGTAAGTAACCGTTGCATAGAGATCATCGTTGGGGTGAAAATGGGAAGGCCCGGCCTGGAAGCGGCTGGGTGCTCCTTGGTTCAGATAACCGTCGGAATCGTAACCCGTGCAAGAGGAAAGAAAAGATACGGAACATTCCCGTTTGCAGCCTTGCCCTTTTCTCCCCTACTTTTGTCCCTGACCAATGCCATACGCCATGACGGAAGTGACCACCGACCGCACCGCCGAACTCCTCAAGCGGGTTCGCAAGATTGAGATCAAAACCCGGGGCCTGTCCAACCAGGTTTTTGCCGGGGGCTATCACAGCGCCTTCAAGGGGCGGGGGATGTCCTTCAGCGAAGTACGCGCCTACCAGTACGGCGACGACGTGCGGGCCATCGACTGGAATGTGACCGCCCGGCTGGAGGAGCCTTTCATCAAGGTTTTTGAGGAAGAAAGGGAGATCACCGTCATGCTGGTGGTGGACATCAGCCCCTCGACGGTCTTTGGCACCCAGGTCAACCAAGAGGGCATGGCCCAGATGAAACAGGACCTGATTGCCGAGATCTGCGCGGTCTTGTCTTTCTCCGCCATCAACAACAACGACAAGGTCGGCACCCTGCTCTTCACCGACCGCACCGAAAAATACCTCGCCCCCAAAAAGGGGCGCAACCACATCCTGCGCATCATCCGGGAGCTGATCGACACCCACCCCGAGGGGCAGGGCACCGACCTTGCCGACGTGCTGCGCCACCTGAGCAATCTGCTCAAAAAGCGCTCCGTCGTCTTTGTGATCTCCGACTTCATGAATACCGGCCCCGACTACGCCGATGCGCTCAGCATCCTGCAGCGCAAGCAGGACGTGATCGGCCTGCACATCTACGATGAGCGCGAGACCACCCTCCCCAATGTAGGCCTCGTCCGGGTGCGGGACGCCGAGAGTGGTGAGCAGGTCTGGGTAGACACCGCCAGCAAGGCGACCCGCCAGGCCTATGCCGAATGGTTTCAGGACCATCAGGCCCGCACCCGGGAGAGGTTTCTCCGCGCCGGGGCCGATTTCCTCAGCATCAACACCCGCGAGTCCTACATCCAGGCGCTGATGAATCTCTTCATCCGGCGGGCCGCCCGCCGGTAGCCCCCCTTTAACAAATCATTAACAACGGCTCGCAGGGAAATGCGGTATATTTGCAAGGCGGGCGGACAGGTTCCGCCTTCACCGCCAATCATCCTATGCGACGTCTATTCCTCGTTTTTTTGTCGATCCTCTGGCTGGCCGGGTGGGCTCCCCACCTCTCGGCGCAGAGCCTGAGCGCCACCCTGCGGGCCGACACCACTACCCTCCGCATCGGCGAGCCGCTGCCGGTCAGCCTGTCAGTACCCTTCGACCCTGCTCTGGAGATGGTATGGCCTACCCTGACCGAGGGCAAGATCGGGGGCATGGACATCATCGACCGCTCCGGCCTCGACACCATCGGCAAGGCCGGCCGGCAGGTCCTCATTGAGCATTTCACCCTGATGGCGTTTGACTCCGGGCGCTATGAGCTGCCCGGCCTGGAGATCGGCTACCGCCGAGCTACCGACACCAGCCTGCGGCAAATCCGCAGCAACGGCCTTGCCATCGATATCTTCACCGTTGCGGTAGACACCACCCAGGACATACGCCCCATCAAGGGCGTGGCCCAGACGCCCATCACCCTGGCCGAGGTACTGCGCATCGCCCTGCTGGTCCTGGCCATCCTGGCCGCTATCGGCGGCCTGGTCTGGTGGCTACGCCGCCGCGCCCGGCGCCCCAAATCCGAGGTGGCTGTTCCCGCTCCACCCCCCGTGCCGCCCTACGACATCGCCATGCGCGAACTCGCCCGACTGGAGGCTGAGCGCCTGTGGCAAAACGGCGATATGAAGGGCTACTACTCCGGCCTCTCCGAGATCCTGCGCCGCTACATGGAAGGGCTCTTTGGCTTCCCGGCCATGGAATCGGTGACCCACACCATCATCCGGGAACTGAGCCAGCGGGGCCTGAGTGCCCGGCAGGTCGAGGCCATGCGCTACCTGCTGGAGCAGGCCGACCTGGCCAAGTTTGCCAAGTTTCGCCCCGAAAGCGACGAGAACCTCGCGGCCATGGATAAGGCCCGCGACTTCGTCAAGGACACCAAAACCTGGGGCAAGGCCCCGGCGGCCGAGGCCTCCGTTGATCCCACCCAAACACCCCCTCAAGCTGAGACACCGGCCCCATGATCGCCTACTGGAACGAACTGACCTTTGCCAATCCGCGGGTGTTTCTCCTGCTTATCCTGCCGCTGCTCTTCCTCGCCTGGGAGCTGTGGCAGTACCGGCGGCGGTATCCCACCCTCAACCTGCCTACCCTAGCCGGCGTCAGGCCCCACGCCCGCCCTTTTCGGGGGTATCTCAAGCGCTACCTCTTTGTGCTGCGGGCCCTCGCAGTGGCCTTTCTCGTTGTGGCTCTGGCCCGGCCACAGCGGACCTTCACCGAAGAAACTGTCAACACCGAAGGGATCGACATCATTCTCGCGATCGACATCTCGGGCAGTATGCGGGCCCTGGACTTCAAGCCCGACCGCCTGGGGGCCGCCAAGGCCAAGGCCCGGGAATTTATCGAGGGGCGAGAAAACGACCGCATGGGCCTGGTCACCTTTGCCGGGCAGAGCATCACCCTCTGCCCCCTGACCACCGACCACACGGTCCTGCTCACCGTGCTTGATGCTGTGCAGGAGGACGAACTGCTCTCCCAGGGGACCGCCATCGGCATGGGCCTCTCCACCTCGGTCATTCGCCTCAAAGACAGCGATGCCGAGAGCCGGGTGGTCATTCTCCTTACCGACGGGGTCAACAACAGCGGCTCCATAGATCCTATGACGGCGGCCCAGGCCGCCAAGCAGTTTGGCATCCGTGTCTACACCATCGGGGTTGGCAAGAACGGCCTCGCCCCTTTTCCGATGCAGGATTTTCTGGGCAATACCCGGGTACAGCAGCAGGAAGTGCGGCTGGATGAGGAGCTGCTGCAGGAAATCGCCGAGTATACCGGCGGCAAGTATTTTCAGGCCACCAACAACGATGCCCTGGGTAAGGTCTACGAAGAGATTGATGAGTTGGAAAAAACCCGCATTGAGGTAACCAAAGTGTCGCGCAAGACCGAAGCCTTTCACTGGTTTCTGATCATCGGCGGGCTGCTCTTTTTGCTGGAATTGCTGCTCCGCTACGCGGTGGTGCGGTATATTCCTTAGAGAGGAGAGAAGCGGGAAGCGAGACCGGCGCGGGAGCGCGCCTGCGAGAGGCAAGACCAAGAACTTCGAACAACGAACAGCCAACGTCTTATGACCAAATTTGAACATCCGGAGGCTCTTTACCTGCTGTTCCTGCTGGTGCCGCTGGGGCTGCTGTTTCTGCTGTTCTGGCAGGGGCGGCGGCGGGCGGTCAAGCGCTTTGGGGAAAGCAGCCTGGTCACGCGGCTGATGCCGGAGCGGCCGGTCTTCAAACATACCCTCAAGTTTATCCTGGCGGCGGTGGCCCTGATCCTGCTTGTGGTGGCCCTGGCCAATCCGCAGATCGGGCAAAGCTATGAGAAGGTGCAGCGCTCGGGCGTCGATCTGATGATCGCCCTGGACATTTCCCGCTCCATGATGGCCGAGGACGAAAAACCCAGCCGGCTCGCCAAGGCCAAGCAGTTTATCTCCTCGCTCACCGAGGAGCTCGCCGGTGACCGGATCGGGCTGATCCTCTTTGCGGGCAACGCCTACCTGCAGGTGCCCCTCACCTCGGACTACGTGGCGGCGCGGACCCTGCTACGGGCCATCAATCCGGAGATCGCCGGGAGCCAGGGCACCAACATCGGCGAGGCCATCCGGGTGGCCGATGAGGCCTTTGACCGGAGTGAGGCCGAGTTTCGGACCATGCTGATCATTTCTGACGGCGAGGACCACGAAGCCGCCGCCCTGGAAATGGCCCGCACCGCTGCGGGCAAAGGCATGACCATCTACACCATGGGGGTGGGCAGCCCCAAGGGTTCGCCCATTCCCGAGTACCGCAACGGCCGACAGGTCGGCTACAAACAGGACCGTAGCGGTAGCATTGTGCTTTCCAAGCTCAATGAGACCATGCTGCAGCAGGTGGCCGCCACCGGCAACGGCAGCTATTTCCGCCTGACCCAGGCGCGGGCCGATGCGAGCAATTTTGCCCGCGAGCTGGCAGGCCTGGAAAAACGCGATTTTGAGGAGTATGTCTTCACCGACTACGAAGATTACTTCCAGGTCTTTCTGGCCCTGGCCTTGCTCTTTCTGGTGCTGGAGTTTTTTGTGACCGAGCGCCGCCTCACCTGGTTCCGGGACTGGAAGATTTTCCAATAGGGGGAGGCGAGATCGCCAAACTTGAGAGAAGCACAAGAAAAATCATTGACCCCCGTATGATCAACACCCCATATCCCACCGCTATGCGCCTGCTACGCCTGACGCTCATCCTGCTGGGGCTGATCCCCGGCCTGTTGCCGGCCCAGGTCCTCCTTGATATGGCCCGGCAATCCAATCGCCTGGGCAATGGCTCGTACGCCGCCGGTGAATACAACCGGGCGGAGAGCCGCTATGCGGAGGCCCTCAAAGCCAATCCCCTGATGCCCGAGGCCCGCTACAACCTCGGGAGTGCCTTCTATCAGCAAGGGCGCTACGACACCGCCGCCGCCAGCTACGAGATGGCCGCGGGGCTGGCACAGGACGATGCCAGCCGGGCCCAGGCCTACCACAACCTGGGCAACGCCCGGGTCAAGGAGCAAAAATACCAGGAAGCCGTAGAGGCCTACAAGCAAGCCCTGCGTCTCAATCCCCGCGACGAAGACACCCGCTATAACCTGGCCTATGCCTTGGAAAAAATGCGGCAACAGCAACAAGACCAGCAAAACCAGGACAATCAGGACCAGGATCAGCAGGAGCAGGAGCAAAACGAAGACCAGCAAAACCAGGATCAGCAGGACCAGGACCAACAGGACCAGCAAGATCAGCAGCAGCAAAACCAGCAACAGGACGAGTCGCAGCAGGAGCAAAATCAGCAGGAAGCCCAACCCATGGAGCAGATGAGCCAGCAGGAGCTAGAACAACTGCTGGAGGCCCTTCGTTATCAGGAAGAAAAATTGCAGGAGGAACGAATGAAACAGAAGGTGAAGCCCCGTACGCCTACCGAAAAAGACTGGTAGGCCATAGGGGAAAGGTCGGTTCGGGCATCTTATTCATAGCTACCCCCTGCCAGCTTGTCCAAGTCTCCAACGCCCCTGCCCATGCGCCTTTCTCCTCAGCAAATCGAAACCCACACCTTGAAATTTGCCCAAGCCGTGCGCGAATTTGGAAAAACCCTGCCCATGACTGTCGCCAATGTCGAGGACCTGAAGAACCTGGTGCAGGCTTCGGGGGCGATCGGCGCGAGCTATGTGCGCGCCCGGCAGGCCGACTCCCGCAAAAGCTACCTCGACTGCCTGCGAACCTGCTTCACCGAAGTCCATGCCACCCGATACTGGCTGCAACTGATGGACACCGCCGCCCATGGCGATCTGGACCTGCGCCGCACGCAGTTGCTACGCGCCACCGATGAATTGAGTCAAATTTTCACCCATTTGATTCAGCACGCCCCTACCCGATGAAAGACCTCAAGCCTATTCCTATGCGTCCCCTCCTGACCTTGTGGCTGGCCCTCGTGCCCTGGCTGCCCATCGGGCTGTCTGCGCAAGATTTCTCAGCCTTTGTAGACAAAAAACAGGTGCAGGTAGGCGAGACCTTTCAGGTGTCTTTCCGCCTGAGCAATGTTCAGGGCAAGACGCCCCAGTTCCCGGACTTTGACGGCTTCAACGTCCGGGGCGGGCCTGGCCTCTCACAGAGCACCACCATCGTAAATAGGCAGGTGAGCCAGTCGGTAACATATTCCTTCTATCTCCAGGCCATGTCGGAAGGGAGCTTCACCATCGGCGCGGCCACGGTCGAGGCCGGCGGGCAGACCCTGCGCTCCGAGCCGATCGAAGTTACCGTATCCGCTCGTGGCAGTTCCCCCGCTCCCGGCAACCAGGGCGGGCAGCAAGCCGGGCGCAACGATGGCCCCAGCGTCGAGGATCAGCTCAAGGACAATGTTTTCGTCCGCACCCTCGTCGACAAAACCGACGTCTACCAGGGTGAGCAGGTGACCGTCACCTACAAATTTTACAAGCGGGTGCAGACCATGAACCTCACCGCCGAGGATCCGCCCCGCTACGAGGGCTTTTGGGTCGAGGGGGTGGACCTGCCCCGGGTCACCTCGCAACAGGAGGTGTATCAGGGCAGGCAGTACCAGACGGCCGTCATCAAGCAGGACATCCTTTTTCCGCAGCGCAGCGGGGAGCTCACCCTCGACCCCATGACCCTCTCCTGCGTGGTGCAGGTGCGCACCCAGCCCGCCAATCCGCGCAATCCTTTTGAGCGCTTTTTCAACACCTATCAGGAGTACAATTATTCCTTTAAGAGTCCGGCCGTGCGGCTCCAGGTGAAGCCGCTGCCCACCGCCGGCCGGCCGGCCGGCTTCTCGGGTATGGTCGGCACCTTTGACCTGGAGACCAGCCTGGACCGTACCGAGACCGAGACCGGCGAGCCCATCACCCTCAAGGTGACCCTCTCCGGCCAGGGCAACATCAAAAAGATGCCCCCCCTCGACCTCGACTTTCCCGAAGACTTTGATGTCTTCGATCCCCAAGTGTCTGAGCAGACCTCGCGCCAGGGCGGCCGCCTCGGCGGCCGGCGCAGCTACGAGTACCTCATTGTCCCCCGCAATCCGGGGGACTACCGCCTGCCGGAGATTCGCTTTTCCTACTTCGATGTGCGCAAGGGGCGCTATGAGACCCTCACGGGTCCCGAGTACGTGATCAACGTGACTGGCGAGCCCCAGCTCGCCCCGGCGCCCCTGCCCGGCAACATCGGTCAGGACGAGGTGGAACTGATCGGACAGGA
>RFHL01000908.1 GCA_003696875.1 Bacteroidota bacterium
CAGATTAAACAGCTTCACCCAGGTGAGGCCCATCATTTTGTTTTTCGACAAAATAGACAGGCCCAACACATACACCGGCGCCATGAGCCCCACCACCACCGACAGCAGCAGGCTTTCAGCCGCAGGCAGGGCATAAAAGGGTTGTGCGAGCAGCATCAGCCAGGTAAACAACACCGCTATCAGAAAGGGCACACACAGCCGCCCCAGCACAAAGGCCTCTTTGGCCACGGGCAGTACCCCATACACGCGGGCCACCCCTGTGTCCTTTTCATCTATGAGCACCATGCCGTATATAAAGCCAAACATGCTGGAAGTTTGGGTAAATGCCGCCATGATGACATAAACCGAGTAGTCGCCCAGCAAGGGAAAGTGCTCGATAGCGAAGGGCAGCAACCAAATCAGTACAAACAAGGCGGCAAAAGGCAGCACCCAAAATACCCGAAGGGCAGGGTCCCGAAACACCAGCCAGAAATCACTGACCGAAAGCCTGATGAGTTGTTTCATGAGCTCAAAGTTTGAGGATGCGCGATTTGAACATGCGATATACCAGCAGATAGAGCAGGCCGCACCACCCCAGCAACAGCAAAGCGGCAAGGGCCAGCTTGCCGGCGGGCGCCCCGCTTTGGAAAGAGGCCGCTATCAGGTCCAGGCCCGGCTGAAAGGGTGAGAGCCCAAAGAGGGATAGCTGCGTGAGGCCGAAATAGTTGAGCAGGGGCAGGTTTACCAGCAACATGACCGGCACCGAGCGCAGGGTGAATTGCAAAAATTCAAAGGTATAGCTCACAATGAACACCCCCAGCAAACAGGACAGCAGGCAGATACCCATCACCCCCACGGAAAAATAGACAAGCTGCAGTTGAGTGCCCACGGCTGCGAGTGCCATGCCCAGGGCACAAGCCCAGCCCACTACACTCAGCGGCAATATGCGCGCCAGCAGGTAGGTGTGCAGGCTGCCGGGGCTCACCAGCAGGGCCGCCAGCAGGTTTTGGCGGTATTCCATCATGATGATCACCCCAGCGAAAAACCAGCCTATGACGGCCGGATCGTTCATGATGAGCAGCACCAGCACCTTTTCGGCTGGTACGGCCTCCCGTATGCCAAAAAAGAGGGCAACATACACCAGCGTCACCAGCACACTGATGGTGATGAGCTTGTTGCGCACGAGCAGCAAAAACTGCCACTTCATTTGTATCAGCAGCCTCCTCATGCCAGCAGTGTTTGACCCGTAACCCGAATAAATACCTCCTCCAGACTGGCCTCCAGGGTGTGGATGCGCTTGAGCTCATCCTGGCGGATAAAAGCAAGAAAGGCTTCGTTCTGGCCCAGGCCTTCCAGCGGAAAAGTTTGCTGTGCGCCCTGTTGCAGTTCCACCATTACCTGGTTTTTGCCGTAGGTTTGCTTCAGATGCGCAGGCGCATCGGTCAGCCGCAGTTCCCCCTCTACAATAAAGGCCACCTGGTCGCAGAGTTCATCAGCGGTGTACATGTTGTGGGTGGTGATAAAAATGGTTTTGCCCGCTGTTTTGAGCTGGCGGATGTGGTCGAGGATTTTGCGTGCATTGATGGGGTCCAGCCCTGCCGTGGGTTCGTCAAAAAATAAGATCTGCGGGTCGTGCATGATTGCCCGGATAAAGTTCAGGCGCATTTTCATGCCTTTGGAGTAGGTTTCCACCCGCTGGTCGATGTGGGCTTCCAGCCCCACCAGCTCAAAGAGCTCTTCCAGGCGCCGCAGGCGCCCGGGCGGATAAAAGGAGCCAAAGAGCTGGAGGTTTTCCCTGGCCGTGAGTTTGAGGTAGTGGTTGGGAAGCTCAAAGCCCACCCCTATGCGTTCAAAGTAGGATTGGTCCCAGTCCTGCAGGGGTTTTTGGCCAATGCGCACTTCCCCCTCGTAGCCGTGCAGGATTTTGTACAAAATTTTCTGGGTGGTGGTTTTGCCTGCTCCAGAAGGACCCAAAAAACCAAATATTTCTCCCGATTCTATGTCGAAGCTCACATTTTTCAGGGCTTTTTCTGCCGCTCCGGGGTAGGAAAAGGAAAGTTGCCGAACGTGTATCATAAGCGGGCTTTAGCAGTGAGGGTGTCATAAGGATGCTGGCTGTGTGCAAGATAAGCGTTAATTGGGAAGAACAAAGGGAGAATGCTGGCATACCCCCTGGCTGCATGCGTGGAAGGCTCTGCCGCCTGGCAGGCCAAAGAACCCTCCCCCTTGCAAGCTCACTCACTTTTTTTTCGACTCCCCCACGTGGTTGTACACCACAAAAGCTGGGGGCGGGTCTTTGCGGATGAGGAAAGCAACCAGCAGGCTGATGAGCAGGCTGAAAAAGAGGAAGAAGACAAAATTATAGGAA
>RFHL01000909.1 GCA_003696875.1 Bacteroidota bacterium
GCCCCATCGTGCCCGAACCCGAGCCGCTGCCTTGGTGGGTGCGCCGCCCGCCGGACCCCATTCCCCCGGCCCCAGCTGATTATCATCCGGACTCACTGCTGATGCCCTTCCTTCCTACGCCCGAGCGACAGGACGAGATCGTGGGTTCCAACAACTGGGTGATTGCCGGCAGCCGCTCCCGCACGGGCTACCCCCTCCTGGCCAATGATCCCCACCTGAGCCTGAGTCAACCCAGCATCTGGTATGAAATCCAGCTGCATGGGCCCGACCATACCGCCTATGGCGTGACCTTCCCCGGCGCCCCGGGCGTGATCCTGGGCTTCAATGACTCTGTTGCCTGGGGCGCGACCAATGGGTCGCGCGATGTGATGGATTACTATGCCGTACGCTTCGAGGACGAAAACCGGGAGATTTACTACTACGACGGCAAAGCCACGCCCGTAAGCATCCGGGAGGAAGAAATTGCGGTCAAGGGCGGCCCCAGCCTGATCGACTCCGTGCGCTATACCCTGCTGGGCCCTATCCTCTTTGATGAAAACTACGGCGAGCAGCCGCTGCCCATGGCCGTGCGCTGGATGGCCCACGAGCCCTCCAACGAGCTGGGGACCTTCCTCCGCTTTAACCGGGCCCGCAACTACGAGCAATGGCGTCAGGCCTTGCAGACCTACGTCTGCCCCGCGCAAAACTTCGTATTTGCCAGTGCCGACGGCGACATCGCCTACTGGCAGCAGGGCCGCTTTGTGGAGCGCTGGCGCAGCCAGGGCCGCTTTCTGCTCGAAGCCGAAAAGCGCGACCATCACTGGAATGCCTTCATTCCCCAGGAAGACAATCCCCACCTGTACAACCCACCCGAGGGCTATATCGGCACCGCCAACCAGCACCCCACCGGCCCGGAATATCCGCACTACTACAGCGGCCGCTTTGAGACCTTCCGGGGGCGCCGCCTGCATCAGCTGTTGGCAGAGAAAGATACCTTTGACCTCGAAGACATGAAGCGTATGCAGCTCGACGCCTATAGCATGGAGGCCGCCGACCTGCTGCCCCTGCTACTTGCCGATCTGGATACAACGGCCTTCAACCCCACCGATCGCCAGGCCTATGACATGTTGCGCAGTTGGGACTATCAATACCGCAAGGAGGCCTTGGCCCCTACCGTCTTTCAGCTCTGGTGGGATGATCTGTACTATGGCATCTGGCGGGACGAATACCAGGCTGCCGGGGTGGAGATGGACTTCCCCTCCCGGGCCCTGACCATCGCTATGTTGCACGACAGCCTGGCTTTCAGCTTCTACCGCAGCCCCGGCGATACGGGCGTGGTTACCCGTCCGATGATGGTGAATCGCTCCTTCAACCGGATCCTGGGGCAGTTGCAAAACAAATACGACAATATGAAGGAGTGGCAGTGGGGAAAATGGAAACAAACCCAAATCGGCCACCTCCTCCCGGTTTTCCCCTCCTTTGGTCGGGATACCATTCCTACCGACGGCTATCGCCGCATCCTGAATGCCACCAGCGAGCGCTTCGGTCCTTCCTGGCGCATGGTCGTCGCCCTGGGGCCGCAGGTCGAGGCTTACGGCGTGTATCCCGGCAGCCAGACCGGCAACCCGGGCAATCCCCGCTATGGCAACACTATTGATGATTGGGCGGATGGTGCCTACCACCGCCTCTGGCTGCTCAAGGATCCGCAAGACAGCCGCGCCGGGCAGCGCCTGCGTCAGGTTCTCACCCCTAGCCCCACCAAGCCATGAGATTTGTCCTCCGCATCCTTTTGATCGCCGCGCTCGCATATGCCGCCGGGTTATATCTGCCGTGGTGGAGTGTGGCCATCGCGGCCTTTCTGGTGGGTCTGCTGCTGAGCGAGCGCCGCAAGCGGCGCGTCTTCACCCGCAAGCAAGCGCCTCCACCTCGCAGCTTCCTGGCGGGCTTTCTCGCCATGGCCCTCCTCTGGGGCGGTCTCGCCCTCTATGCTCATTTGCAAAATGAGGGCGTTCTGACCAGCCGTATGCTGCCCATCCTTATGCCTGGACAGGACAATCCCAGCCCGGCCCTACTGATTGGGGGCGTCGGTCTGATTGGCGGCCTGCTCGGCGGCATGAGCGCCCTGACGGGCAACCTGCTGGGAGAGGCGATTAAGAATTAGAGAGGTTAGACTTATTCAGTAGATGCTGCTCAACCAAGGCGAAGGGAGACCTAAAGTTTCCTAACCTGATGCATCGGGGTGCACAGACTCACTCCTTCACAAAGCTGCGGCTGTGAAAGCGGCCGTCCTGTCCTTGTACCGAGAGAAAAAACAAACCGGTCGGCAGCTCGCTGAGGTCCAGCCGGGCAGGGATGATCCCACCGGTATACTGTTGCAGGATGCGTCCCTCCAGGTTGACGAGCCGCAGGGTCTGCGGACGTATTTGTCCGAAATCTACCTCAATGTAGCTGCTGGCAGGATTGGGAAAAATGGTCAGGGGATTGTCATAGGCCGGGTCGAGGCCGGTGACCGCCTCCAAACCAAAGCGCACCTCCGCCAGGCCAAAACATTGGGGATCGCCCCAGTTGGTGAGGGCCGTGAGAAGTACATAACGGGCCTCTACACCCCCAAAGTCAGGGCCGGACTGGCCTGGCTCGCGCGCGTCGCCGCTGGCCTCGGGCAGCTCATAGCTGCCCAGCTCGGCCCATTGGTCACCATCCAGCGAGTAGTCCACCACGATGTCGCGAAAGCCCTGGTCGGTCTCTCCGCTCACATTTCCATTCCAGATGTGGCTGTGGGTGAGGGTGTAGACGTAGCCAAAATCGTACATGATCCAGTGCCCGCTGCCGCGGGCAGGATTCGGGCTGGGAGCTACCTGGCAGGAGGCCCAGCCATCGGTGGCTTGGGCGGTATGAGTGGTATCGCCGCACTGCGCCCGCAAAGCAGGCGGCAGCAAGAGACTGAGGGCAAGAAGGAGGAGGGATATACGCATGGCAGAGGGCTGAGAGATAGGCGAAAAGGGCTCGGCTAGATGTTCATGAAGCCCAGCGGCGGCGGGCCGCCGATGGTGTAAAAGTTCCCCAGATTGGGGAGCAGGTAGGGCAGGTCAGCATGGGAGACGCCCATCCACATCGCCAGCTCGGCGAAGTAGAGGTCGGTAGCCGTGGTCGGCAGGATGATGCCGTTGCCGAGTTCGAGGCCACTGCCCAGCGCCAGGTCGGGGTATTCACCATAAATCACCCCGCCATTGACATCGGCGCCCATGACCAGGGCATTGCCCCCCCAGGCGTGGTCACTGCCATTGCCGTTGGAGGTGAGGGTCCGGGCAAAGTCGGAGACGGTGAAGGTGGTTACACAGTCATCCATGGCGATCTCCTCCATGGCGGCCTGAAACTCGCTCAAAGCGGCGCTCACAACCGCGAGCATGGCCATCTGATTGTCGAGGACCTCATCGTGGTGATCCCAGCCCCCGAACTGGACAAAAAAGGTCTGCCGGCTCATGCCCAGCGCATTCTGGGCGGCGATGGTGCGGGCCACCATGTGCAAGTCTCGGGAGAGGGGGTTGTTGGAGAAGGAGGTGGCAAAGGGCGGCACCGCCGCCAGGGCGCCGCTAAAAACCTCATGGGTATCCTGGGCGTCGCGCACCTTGTCGCGATAGGTCTGCTTGAAGATGTCCTGGTACTGTTGGTTGAGCAGACTATCTACCCCTCCCCGGATCAGCTGGTCGTACCAGGTCTGGCTTTCGTAGACATGGATGCCCACGCTGCCGGTCCCACTATTCTGGATGGCGAATTCGGTGCTCTGCTGCCCGGTCTGGAAGACGTTGGTCCCGCCGAGCGAGATGCTCATGGAGATATCCTGATTGGTATTGAGGCTACTCAGAATGTCGGCCATGCGGCCACCCCAGCCCTGCGCATCCCGGCTGTCAGGCAGAGAGGTCTGCCACTGCTGGGCCTGATCGGCATGAGAGAGCAGGCCCTTGGGCAGGGGCACCGTCTCGTTTTGCGCCTGCGCCTTGGTGGTGGGCTGCACCAGGGTACCCGCATTGGCGATCAGGGCCAGCTTGCCGCTATTGAAGAGCGTCTGCACCTCGGGCATGGCGGGATGCAGCCCAAAGGTCTGTCCCTGCCCATCGGTGTAGTTGAGCGGCAAGAGGTCGCCCTGGAGCAGGGCAAGGTTGGAGCGGGAGGCCGCGTAGGCATTGTATGAGGCCGTATTGGTGGGCACCAACATGTTGTAGCTGTCATTGCCCCCGGCGAGTAAAATGCATACCAGCGCCCGATAGTCATTGTTCCGGAAGCCGCGCGGCGCCGCGAGGGCATTGGTCATGCCCAGGTTGAGCAGCGTATTGAAAAAGGTGGTCGTCCCCAGCGCCGCGCAGCTCGCGGTGCCCAGGAAGTGCCGGCGGGAGATGTGTTTCTTGGACATGGGAGGGGAGTGGGGGAGTGGGCAAATTGGGAAGTGGGGGAAATCCTTGTCACGCAGGCCCCGCTAGGGGCCGGTCTCGCCTCTCGCGGCGCAGCGGTCTCACCTCTGAATATTGTAATCCGGGGAAATGGTCACGAGGTATAGGGCCATCTTGGTGGCGATCACAGGATCAATGGCAAAGGCAGGGATAATCCCGGCGATGGTGGCCATGGTTTGTTCCGACAGTCCTCCAGCGGCGAGGATGAGGTTGAGGCGATGCATCAGGGCCTCGGGCTCGTTGACGAGCGCTTGCTCATCGCTCAGGTCCAGGAAGACCGCATATTGCGGCTCGTCAAAGTCCCGATTGGGACTGCCTAGCACGGTGGAATCAGCGCTGGTGGTAATCTCCATGTAGTAATCCGCCAGGAGGGAAAAGTACATGTAGTTGAAGTAGTCGATGGCGGTCCGGGAGTTGTGAATCTGGAACTCCGGGCCTACCAGGCCCGCGTCGGCGATAGGTCCATGGGGAGCGTAGTCAGGCCGGAAAAAGTTGAAGACAGTGGGCGAAGCCAGCACATGCTGATCCACATAGGCCTGCAGGCCGATGCCGATGTTCCAGTAGGTATCGGCGGCATTGTGCAAGTCAAAGGCCTTGTAGAGCTGGATGGCGCGCAGCAGGGGCTCGCGCAGCTTGCCGTTGCTGGGGTCGTCGATCCAGGCGCAGTCGCGCGCCTCGGGATCGAGCAGGATGGCCCTCACCACCGCGGCGAGGTCGCCGCGGGTGCCCTGCCCATTGTCGGCAAAGACCGCCGCCACCCGGGCGACATAGGCCGGGCTTGGATTGGACTTGACCAACCGCTGAATCAGCTGTCGACCGATGAAGGGCCCCACGTTGGGGTGCTGGAAGAGGTTGTCGACCGCATCCTCAATGTCCTGCATCGCCGGCTGCCCCCCGGGGACCACTGCGCCCCGCAACAGATACTTGGGCCCGGGCTCGTGCCAGGCAGGAAACATTTGCATCGGCACCGTCAGGTTGACGGTGCCGGGAAAGTCGTTGAAACCGGCTCCCCAGGTAACGGGCACCCCGCTAAAGTCCTGCCAGGGCCAGTAGTACTGGCCCGGCCCCAGGCCAGTAAAGACCTTGGCAAACTCCTGGATGTCGTCGTTGTCGTAGGTGGGAATCTCCTCGCCATTGCTGTCCAGCTTGCGGGTTCCGTCGGGATTCAGCTCATACAGGCCGATGGTAAACAGCTGCATGATCTCCCGGGCATAGTTTTCATCTGGCTGGATGTTGTTGACCAGATCAGCTTTGGGGTTGTTGATGTGGTCGAGGTAAAAACCCATTGAAGGATGTAGGGTCACATCCAGCAAGAGGTCACGGTAATTGCCAAAAGCCTGCTGGTACAGCAGGTCATAGTAGCTCGCCAGCCCCGGCCCGCTCACGTTCAGTTCGCCTACCTCCGACACCACCAGAATTTCGCTCAGGGCCAGTGCCACCCGCTGCCGCAGCACATCCTGCCCCTTCATTGTATTTTGCCACCAGGCCATACGCCAGTAAAAGAAGTAGGGCAGTACGTTGGGGTTGTTTTCGATGGCCAAAGGCCCCCATTCGTCGATGTAGGCATCGACGAAGTGGTCCCAGATCATCCAGGTGGTATCCAGGTAGGACTGTGGCGGCAACGCCATCTGGGCGTCAATCCAGGCCTCAAAGCCCTGCCGGGCCACCGAGTCGATCGTTTCATAATTGCCCCCAAAGCCCGCCTGCACCAAAAACCGGGAGGCCTCGTAGAGGTCTGGTTGCAGGCCGGCGCCATTCACGGTAACCGCGCCGGGGGCAGCGCTCTGATCACTGGTCGTAACCGTGATGCCCTGGGCATGGCCAGCCCCGAGATAATCGGTGTACACCTGCGCGGGCAGCGGGCTCATCCGCCCAAACAGCCACAGCAGGCTGGTGATATACAGCAGCTTCATAAGCAAGCATATTCTGGGAGGCACACCGGCCTCAGCGGGAGAAAAGAAGGCGGGGGATACCCCAAGGACCTTCCGTTAGGGAAAGGGTTTAATCAGAGAAACTTTTTTTGCCCAAAATCATCCAGCCCCCTTTCTGGAAGATAGGGATTTTTGCCGAAAGGGACCAGCTAGCATAAGGTCTGCTGCCCGGATAGTCCGGGATTCTCCCCCGGATAATGGGTCGTATACTTCTCCCTTGCGAGAGCGGCCTCCCGGCCGATCCTTTTTCCTTTCCCCTCCAACCCTCCTTCCCCTATGCCTGACTTTTCGCCCAACATGAACCGGCGCCACTTCGTCAAGCGTTCGGCCCTGGCCACCGGCGGCCTGATGGCCGCCTCCCTTCCCCTTGCCGGCGCCTACGCCGGCGGGCACGACACCATCCGCCTGGCCCTGATCGGCTGCGGCGGCCGCGGCACCAAGGCCGCTGTACAAGCCATGGCCACCGGCCGCGACGTGCAGCTCGTCGCGATGGCCGATGCCTACCGCGACCGCCTCGATGAGAGCTATCGCAACCTGCTGTTACAGGAGGACACCAAGGACCAGATTGCCGTGCTGGAGGACCACAAGTTTGTAGGCTTCGACGCCTACCGGGACGCCATAGCCCTGGCCGATGTGGTCATCCTGGCCACCCCGCCCGGCTTCCGGCCGCTACACCTGGAGGCGGCGGTCGCCGCCGGCAAGCATGTCTTCATGGAAAAGCCCGTCGCAGTGGACCCCGTGGGCATCCGCCGGGTGCTGGCCGCCATCCGGGCGGCCCGGGCCAAAGAGCTCTCCATCGTCGTGGGGCTGCAGCGCCGCTACTCGGTCATGTATGCCCAGGAAACCCTCCCCCGCATCCGGGAGGGCATCATCGGCGACATCGTCGCCGCCTACGCCTACTGGAACATCGGCTTTATCCGGCCGCCGGAGCGCAAGCCTGGCCAGAGCGAAATGGACTACCAGATGCGGGCCTGGTACCAGTTTCCCTGGCTCAGCGGCGACCACATTGAGGATACCCACATCCACAACCTCGACATCGTCAACTGGGTGCTGGATGCCTATCCGGCCAAGGCCCGCGGCATGGGCGGCCGCTCGGCGCCCTATGAGGGCCACTACGGCCTGCTGTACGATCACCACTTTGTGGAATACGAATACCCCAATGGCGTCCTCCTCAGCAGCCAGTGCCGCCAGACCAATGGATGCTGGTTCCGCCTGGGGGAATCCTTTGTCGGGACCAAAGGTCGGCTGAATGTGGACCTTAAGCGCCTCATGGTCACAGACCATCAGGGCAACAAACTCGCGGGCTACCGCGACCGGGAAGACCGTGATCCCCAGCAGCTTGAGCACGACATCCTGTTCGACGCGATCCGCAAGGGCCAACCCAACAATGCCGCCGAGTTTGGGGCGTATAGCACCCTCACCGCCATCATGGGGCGGATGGCCTCCTACTCCGGCCAGGAAATCACCTGGGACCAAGCCCTCAACAGCGACCTGGACCTCTCTCCTACGCGCTATGCCTGGGATGCCGATCCGCCGGTCCTACCCGGACCGGATGGGCGCTACCCGCTGCCCATCCCCGGGATGGGATAGCGAAAAGACGAAAGAGACCTAACAGGTTTTGAAGACCTGTTAGGTCTCTCTACTGAGGTAACGTGTCGAAGCTTTTTTTGCAGGAACAGGTCAAACAAGTTTATCGTCCAGCCTGCTGAAGAAACCTGTTAGGCCTTACCCCCTATCGCACCAGTAGACGCTGTACGGCCTGCCCGGCTTCGGTCTCCAGCCGCAGCAGGTAGGTCCCCGCCGGCAGGGGCCCGGCATCAAAAAAATGCCGACTCGGACCGGCGGGAGCCGGCCCCGTGAAGAGGGTGCGCACCGGACGCCCCAGAGCGTCAAAGAGCCGCAGGCGAATCGGGCCGGCCTCGGCCAGGTGAACGGGCACACAGGTGAGGGCTTGGGCCGGATTGGGAAAGGCCGGGTCGAGGCGGGTGGCTTCGATGCCCGCCGCCACCGAGGTAGGCGTCCCCAGGATCTCAAAGTGCCAATAGCCCGCCGGGGCGGGCAGGGGGCGCACCTGGGATTTGCCGCTAGCCGCCTGCGCGGCGAGGTAATACTGCAAGGTCGTGCCCGGCGGCTGGGCAGGCAGGAAGCCCTCCCAGCTAATGCTGTCGATTTGGGTCATGTTCACGGCTTGAAACGCCAAGGTGGTATCGGTGCGATAGTAGACCTGAGCAGCAGTAATCCCACTGCGGTGTTCGATGCGCGCCTCCACCCGGTAGGGCAGGCCAGCCTCCTCGGTATCACGCAGGGGCTGATGGCTGATCAGCAGCGGGTCCCGCACCCCGACGGCCCGGGTCACGCAATGAATCGCCCCGCCGGCCGGGATAATCTGATTGCAATTGATGCCCTGCACCCGGTAGCCGGGCAGCGCTTCGCGCAGGATGCGCAGGGCGGTGGTGTCGTAGGCCGGTTCGTAGATGGGAACGAGCAGCAGCTTGTTTACAAAGACGGCATTGGTGTAGGTGCGGTAGGGCACGCCCAGCACGTCGGGATATTGCCCGTTGTAGGGCGGCATGGGGATCCGCACAACCTCATAGGGCGTACCAAAGGCACTCGGATACTGATCCAGCACGTATTGCAGATTGGCCTCAATCTGGGGACCGTCAGCCACTCCGGCCGGATATTCACCCACCAACAGGGTCTCCTCGTCCAGCAGCTTCATGTGCATGTCGATGTGGTGGATGCCATCATAGGGCAGCACGGGCATCTTGACATAGCGGTTGATGCCCATAAACCGCGACATAAGGCTGTCGATCTCGGCTTCGGTGCGGTTGGTGGGGTTGAATTGGCCGCCAAATCCATTTTCATCACCACCAACTCGGAGGAAAAGGCTGTGCCCAGCCCATCGCTCATGAAGTTGCCACCGGTATGCACCAGATCATAGGGCGGCGTGGTCATGCCGTAATGGGGCAAGCCCAACTGCCGCGCCAATACCCGGGGGATGGTGTCGTCGGCTGGTCGGGGCCGATTGTATATCCAATCCACGAGCAGCAATGAATCGACCGACCCGGCGTAGACGCTATTCGCCCCGTAATCCCGCACCCAAATGCTGTTGTAGGGTGTCTGGAGAAAGGAAACCTGCGTCAGGGGAATGTTGCGCAGGCTCAGGTAGTCGCGCACGGCATTAGAGTCGCTGCAGATGATGAGCACTTTGGCCTCCTCCTGTGCATAGCGCACGATGTCGCGCAACACCGGAATATACTGCGTCCAGGTGACGACCAGATATTCGATTTCCTCCCACTCGGCCATGGTCCGCACCGGGA
>RFHL01000910.1 GCA_003696875.1 Bacteroidota bacterium
CCGGCCGAGTGGAAGCCCGGCGCCAGCGTAGAGCTAATCACCTTCAGGTTGCCACCGTATTGGAACCCCCGGTACGCCCGCGAATACCCCACCACCCAAAGGAGTTCATTGGCGTAGAAGGGATTGGTCAGGTTGCCATACTCGTCGGCGCCCTGCATCTCCCCGGAGTTCATGTAGTGAATGCCGCTGTGAAAGGTCCCCACCTTATCAAAGGTATGGCTGTAACCCGCATACCCGTAGCGGATACCCGCCAGATAGCTGGAAAAGGAAAGCGACACGCGCTTGTGCATCTCTTCGGTCATGAGGGCAGGATTTTGCAGCGCAAAATTCACGTCCTCATCCATGGTAGACACGTTTACCCCACCCAGCGACAGAATCCGGGCCGAGGGGGTGAGATTCATAAAGTCGTACACATGCCGCCCCCCGATCTGCGCCGGCAGCGGCAGGGCCATCAGGCCCAGCAGGAGCGATATCCAGGCTCGTTTCAGCTTCATGCCAACAAAAATAGGCGTTTTTTTCAGGGAATCATGGTTAAAAAAAATCCCCGCCTAAGGCGATCGTCATCCTTTTCGGTGGGGTTGCCATCGGCCTGGCTGTAACCTTTTACAGCTTTTCCGTAGAAAGAGGGACGCTAGCGGCTTGTAGCTCAGGCTTTTTTCTTACCTTTGCGGCCGCTTTCGCTTGTGTCTGCCTTCGGGCCACTGTCTATCGAACTCAAGTCCTATGGATAATCGCGTAAGTTCCTACTTCTCCGAGCGCCGCAAAGAGTGGAAAACCCACACCGGCCAAGAGTCCTGGCTGGTCTTTAAGATCATGGCAGAGTTTGTGGAAGGCTTTGAAAAGATGTCCGAGATCGGACCTTGTGTGTCTATCTTTGGCTCGGCCCGGACCAAGCCTGGCTCTCCCTACTACGAACTCGCGACGGAGATTGCCGCCAAGCTGACCCAGTCTGGCTTCGGCATCATCACCGGGGGTGGCCCCGGGATCATGGAGGCTGGCAACAAAGGCGCCTACGAAGCCGGTGGGGCTTCGGTGGGACTCAACATTGAGCTGCCCTTTGAGCAGCACTCCAACCCCTATCTGGACCCCGACAAAAACATCGATTTTCACTATTTCTTCGTCCGCAAGGTGATGTTTGTCAAATACGCCCAGGGCTTTATCGTCCTGCCCGGCGGCTTTGGCACCCTGGACGAGCTCTTCGAAGCCCTCACCCTGATCCAGACCTATAAAATCGACCGCTTCCCGGTGGTCCTGGTCGGGACACAATTCTGGGGCGGGCTCATTGATTGGATCCGGCAGACGGTGCTGGAGAACTTTCACAACATTTCCCCCGACGACCTCAACATCTTTGCGGTGGTCGATACGGCAGATGAAGTGGTAGACTACGTCACCAACTTCTACAACCGACATGCCGTCAAACCCAACTTCTAATCAGATCGCGAAGGTAGATTCCCAGACGAAGCCGGCCTATTTCCCTGCGGCTCAGCCCTCTCCGGGCTGGAGCGACTCCGGGGAAACATGCCCAGCTCATTCGTCTGTCCAATAGCCATGAAAGGAATCCCCGCAAATTGTCAAAGAATTCCGGCAAACTGGAATAACCTTTGAGTTTAAGCGGGAAACACCTCGCAAACCCAACTTACCATGAAACTTCTTTCCCGGTCCATTTACTTCCTGATCCCGCTGGGCATCCTGTTCGCAGGAATGAGCCTCGGAAACATGGAAGACAAGCAACCGGTGCAAGATCTGCGCTTTATTTCCGGTCACCTCTCCGTACTGGATATGGCCCCACCCGAAGGTCTCACCTTCTGCGGAGCCCGTGTCCCCCTGGAGCGGGAGGATGTAAGATTGCGCCTGGAAAAAGAACTGGAGCACCTGCTTCGCTATCCGGCGGGCATTCAATTGACGCTCCGGCGGGCCAACCGCTATCAGGACCAATTTGTGCAGATCCTGCGCAGCCAGGACATCCCCGAAGATTTTTTCTACCTCGCCATCGCCGAGAGCAATCTGGCCAACCAAAGCTCCCCGGTAGGGGCACAAGGCTTCTGGCAGTTTATGGCCCCCACGGCCCGTCAATACGGGCTGGAAGTGTCCGAGACGGTGGACGAGCGCTTCCACCCGGAGAAGGCCACCTGGGCCGCCACGGCCTATCTGAAGGATGCCTATGAGCAGTTTGGCGATTGGGCACTGGTCGCCGCCTCCTACAACATGGGAGGCTCTGGCCTCAGCCGAGCCATGGATCGGCAGCAGGTCGAGGACTACTTTGAACTGGATCTCAATGCCGAAACGAGCCGGTATCTGTACCGCATTCTTGCCTACAAATGCCTCTTTGAAAACCCCAACCGCTATGGGGTGACCATCCAACGGGCCCGTTTGTACCAGCCTATCCCCTATTCCGTCCAGCTGGTAAAGAAAAATATCCCCGATTTGGCTAGCTTTGCGGCCTCCCAGGGCGTCACCTATGAGACCCTCAAGACGCTCAACCCCTGGCTGACGGGCCGCTCCCTGATCGCAGATCCGGGCAAAACATATGAGATTCGCTTTCCGTTAGTTCAGGACCTGTCGGCAACCGAATTGCTGGTCGATCGTCCCGCCCAGCCTGAGACCGACAGCTTGCCGGCCGCCACCCTGGATCCTCTGGAGGTACGGCCCCCTTCGGAAGCCTCTATCTCAACCAGCGACGCATGAGCACGCAACCCCACGCCCGCATAGACATCCTGGGTGCCCGTGAACACAATCTGAAAAATATCGACCTTCAAATCCCGCGTAACCGCCTGGTGGTCATCACTGGCGTCAGCGGTTCCGGGAAAAGCTCGCTGGCCTTCGACACCCTATATGCCGAAGGCCAGCGTCGCTATTTGGAGAGCTTCTCGGCCTATGCCCGGCAGTTTCTCGGGGACCTGCGCAGCCCCGACGTCGATAAGATCGACGGTCTGAGTCCGGTTATCGCCATTGAGCAGAAAACCACCTCCCGTAACCCCCGCTCCACCGTCGGGACGGTTACCGAGATCTACGACCTGCTGCGCCTGTTTTTTGCCCGGGCTGCTGATGCCATCTCGCATGTCACCGGCAAAAAGATGGTCCGTATGACCGACGAGCAGGTGGCCGAAACCATTGACCAGCAGTTCCAAGGACGAAAAATGCTGGTTCTCGCCCCGCTGGTGCGGGCCCGCAAGGGGCACTACCGGGAGCTCTTCGAAAACCTGCTCAAGCAGGGCTACACCCGCGTCCGGATCGACGGCGAGGTGCAGGAGATCCAGAAGGGCATGCGGCTAGACCGCTACAAAATCCATGACATCGAGCTGGTGGTGGACCGTATCCAGGTCGGGCGCGACAGCGCCCGGCAGTTGGAGAGCATCCAGCGCGCCATGAAAACTGGCGAAGGCACCGTCCTGCTCCTTGACCATGAGACGGAGGCTGCCCACTGGTACAGCCGCAACCTGATGGACCCGGAGTCGGGCATCAGTTACGACATCCCTTCGCCCAACACCTTCTCCTTCAACTCCCCCTATGGTGCCTGCCCGACCTGTAACGGCCTGGGGCAGGTCTTTGAGGTAGACTCCGAGGCCCTGGTACCCGATCCGGACAAGTCCATTCAGCGGGGCGCCCTCGCCCCGGTGGGCGAGTATCGCGATATCTGGATTTTCCGGCAGCTACGCAAAATCGCCAAAGCCTACGA
>RFHL01000911.1 GCA_003696875.1 Bacteroidota bacterium
GGCGTGGGCGCCACCTACGCCAACCGCTTTGAGCATCCGCATCCGACCCCGGAGGGTCGGGCCGAGATCTGCGGACACCTCGACCGGGTGCTCAAGGTACCCTACACCCTGACCGGCCACTGGGCCGGTTTGCGACCTACCACTCCCAACCGGCGCCCCATCTTGGGGGCGCATCCTGAGCGCCCGGGAATGTATGTCCTCTCCGGCTTTGGCACCAAAGGGGTGCTGCTCGCCCCCTGGACCAGCCGCCTGCTGGCGGCGCAGATCTTGGGCGAGGCACCGGAGGTGCCGGCAGAGGCCCAACTGGCGCGCTTTTTCTGAGGGGAACATCATTCGTGGGCGTTTTTCCGTAGCGTCTTAAAAGGATTTGGGTTACATTCGGTTAAACCTTACCTAATGAGTGTTCTAGAGGCTTTTGATCCTATCGCAGAAGAATTAGCTGGCCTGGCGCCTGAAAAAGTCGCTATGCTTCAGGCCCCTCCCGGTATGGCTTTGAGGGTGGAGGAGTTGGTCCAGAAAAAGAAGGAGGGCTCACTTTCCTTTGAGGAAAGCATTGAGTTAGAGCGGTATCTGGCGCTGGATTTACTCATCAGTCTGGCCAAGGCGCGGGCGTTGACGATGTTGGCCTCATGAGAGAACCCATTTCTGAGGAAATACGCCAAATGGTCGCTTCTCGGGCTCGGTACTGCTGCGAGTACTGCCTGCTTCCAGAGCGGTTCGCGTACATCCCTTTCCAAATGGATCATGTTATTGCGGTAAAACACGGAGGGGCTACGACCATTGAAAATCTGGCACTTGCTTGTCCACATTGCAACCAGCACAAAGGTTCAGACATCGCCTCATACCTTCCGGAATCGGGTGAGATTGTGCCCTTATTTAATCCGAGGAGGGATGCTTGGGAACAGCACTTTAAGGTGGTTGAAGGAACGATCACAGGGCTTTCTACCCGGGGGAGGCAACGGTTCGCCTGCTTCGGACAGCTACTGACCCAAGCAAGGGTATACCCTTGAGCCCCCTTCCCCTTCGGACTTTTGCGGCGGGCAATGTACCTTTGGGGATATGAACCGTTTCCTGTTATGGCTCGTTTTGGGGGTGCCGGTGGGCCTGTTGCCGGCGCAGGTCTTGTCTCCTGCGGCCGAGGTGAGCTTGCTCACCTGTGCCCCGGGCGCCGACCTGTATTCGGCCTTTGGGCATAGCGCCGTCCGGGTCTACGATCCGGTCAACCGCCTGGACCAGGTGTACAACTACGGCACCTTTGATTTTGACCCGCCGGGCTTCTACCTGGAGTTTGCCCGGGGTAAGCTCAACTACCGCCTGGATGTGGACCCCTTCGGGCAGTTTGAGCGGGCCTACCGCTACTTCCAGCGCAGCTACTACGAGCAGGTGCTGGACCTCAGCCCGGCGCAAAAGCAGGCGGTGTACCTTTATCTGGAGGATAATTTCCGGCCGGAAAACCGCTATTATCTCTACGACTTCTTTTTTGACAACTGCGCGACCCGCATATGGGATGTGCTGGATGCGGCGCTGGGGGACAGCATCCGCTGGGCGGCGACGGATGAGCCGGGGCCCGACACCTTTCGGGAGATGCTGGACCATGGCCTGGCGCAGCGGCCCTGGGCCGATCTGGGCATCGACCTGGCGCTGGGCGCGGTGATCGACCGCCCGGCGACCTACCGGGAGCGGGCCTTCCTGCCAGATTACCTGGCCGAGGCGGTAGGGCAGGCCGAGGTATCCCACGGCGGCCGCCGGCGGCCGCTGGTGCAGGAGGCGCGCCCCCTGTTTGAAGCGCCGCCACCCTTCGGGTCTACGCCCTGGTACCTGCATCCCTGGCTGTGGCTCATGCTGCTGCCGCTGGGTCTGGGCTGGTACACCTGGCGTAGTTGGGGAAAAGGCTCAGCCCGCGCCCCACTGGACGCGACCTTTTTCATGCTGGCCGGACTGGCTGGCTGGGTGTTGCTGCTGCTGTGGGTGGCAACGGACCACATCGCCACCGCTGCCAACTGGAATGTGCTCTGGCTACTGCCGACCCACCTGCTGGTGGGGCCGCTGCTGTTTATGCGCGCCCGCCCCGCCTGGGTCAAGACCTACTTTCGGGTGGCAACTCTGCTGATCACCCTGCTCTTGCTGGGCTGGTGGTGGCTGCCGCAGGCACTCAATCCGATGTTTCTGCCGCTGATGGCGGCGTTGCTGCTGCGCACCGCCGGGCAGGGATGGGGCGGGCGATGAAGGTTGGAGCGTCCCTCGCCAGCGTCAGGCTTTAACCATTGCTACCCACAAAAAAGCCGGGCTGTCCCCAATAGGAAACAGCCCGACCGGTTATATGGATCTACAGATAGCCTAGCCCAGCGCGGCGATGCCGGGCAGGGTCTTGCCTTCGAGGTACTCCAGCAGGGCACCGCCACCGGTGGAGACATAGGAGACCTGGTCTTCCAGAC
>RFHL01000912.1 GCA_003696875.1 Bacteroidota bacterium
CTGTGAATGCGGTGTTGTCTGGTGAGGTGCCAGTCGTGCTTTGCAAAGGCCATCCCCTGGTATCCCCTTGCATCAAAGTCCCCTTGCAAGGTGTCGCGCAGGGTAAGCTGCTCGAAGATCAGCGCTCCTGTAGCACGCCCGGCCGGTAGCGATGCAGGGTCGCCTGAGCCCCCCATTTCAGCTGATGCCGGTGGTTGGGGTAAATATCCATTTCCCAGCGCAGGATGGCGTCGCTGATGGCCGAAGAGAAGCGCTGCCGGTAGCTGCTTTGCTGGGCAGAATCCTGCGGGTAGCTGCGGCGCTCTTCGTATTGCTGATCGTTTTCGTAGCGATACTGGCTGTAGGAAAGGCTGAGGTTGGAAAATGCCCGGTGGCTCCACACATGGTTCCAGCGCAGGGCGGCGAGCGTATTGCCCCAGCCGATCCGGCTCAGGCTTTGCTCCTCCTGCCTCAGCACCCAGTCAGCCGGGGGCTCCTCTGCCACCCAGGTAGAACCGTCCTCCCGCACCCAGCGGTTGGATACGTCCCGGATACGGCTGCGGTCCTGCCCCCAATAGCCACTGAGGTAGAGGCGGTCCTGGTCCGAAAAAATGTGGTTGACCTTGGCGTTGAGGTCATAGAAGCCGAAACTCAGCGGCCCGGCGTCTCCATGGGGAATGCCCTGCGCCAGCGCGATGCCCCGCTCGATCAGGTCGAAGTAGTTGCGCCGGGCCGAGAGGATGTAGGAGGTGTTGGCCTCCTCCTGACCAGGCTTTTTGCCGATAGGACCCTGTACCGAGGCCTTGGCCGAGAGCAAGCCGATGCTCCCCGCGAACTGCGCTTCGCGGCGATTGCCCTCCTTCATGGTCACTTCCAGCACCGAGGACAGGCGGCCCCCATAGCGCGCCGGGAAGCCCCCTTTGACCAGCCGCACATCGCTCAGCGCATCGGCATTGAAGACCGAGGCAAAGCCGCCCCAGTGGCTCACGTAGTACAGCGGCGCCCCGTCGAGCAGCACCAGGTTCTGGTCCGGGCTGCCGCCCTGGACGTAGAGGCCCACGGTGCCCTCAGAGCCCGACTGCACCCCCGGCAGCAACTGCACCGTCCGCAGGGCATCCACCTCGCCCAGCAGGGCAGGCATGTTGTTCAACTCCGACACGGGCAGGGAAATGGTGCTCATGCTGGCCTCCTCGGGGCCAGTCGGGCTACGGTCGCGCTCGATAGAAACAGCCTGCAGACTGAGGTAGGGCTGTAGGCTAAGCTCAATACGCTGGGATTCGGTCAGCCAGAGGCTGCGGCTGCGGCCCACGTAGTTGGGGAAGCCCGCCAGCAGGGTCACCGAGTCGCGCGGCAAGGTCAGGCTGAAAAAGCCGAAGGCATTGGCCACGGCGCCCCGCCCGCTGCGGGCGTCCCAGACCTTGGCGTAGGGCAGGCGCTCGCCCGACTCGGCGTCCACCACATAGCCACTGACGGTAGGTGCCTGGGCCCGAGATCCGTTTTGTGCCTCGTCGGGCTGCGGGCCCTCCTGCACCTTAAAGATCCCCACCTGTCCCCCGATCACCCGGTACCCCAGCCCGGTGCCGCGCAGCCAGTCGTCCAGAGTGGTCCGCAGGGACTGCCGGGCGTCGCGCAGCGCGACGCGGTGGGTGGCGGGCAGCAGGCGGGGGTTGTAGCTGAAGCGCCACTCGGTGGCCTGCTCGATGCGTTGCAGGGCAGCGGGGAGGGGCATCTCTGGCAAGGTAAAGCCGAGGGGTTGGTCGGGGGAGGCCTCCTGGGCGGAGACTCCCAGAGATGCGATGAGGCAGAGCAGGAACAAGAATAGGCGCATGGGGAGGCTGGGGTTGGAAAGCAGGCGGTACAGGGGGGTAACCGCCGAGGCGGGGGAAACCCTTATCCCCAAGGCGCCGATTTATGCAGGTTGGCGAAAATTTTTGCAAATTATCTCTCATGAAACCGC
>RFHL01000913.1 GCA_003696875.1 Bacteroidota bacterium
CGGTCTTTAATATGGTCGGTCCCAAGTCGGCCATCGCCATGCCCTACATCTTTGGCTATCCCGATCCCATCGTGGAGGAAAATGCCAAGCGCGTCCTGCAGCGCTTTGTAGGCTGGCTACGCAAGAGCATGGGCGTCCATCAGACCGATCTGAGCCGGATTCCCTCCCGGCAGCACTTCGAGCATGCGGGCAAGGTCGAGGTCTACGACCGCGACTACATCCGGCAGACCGGCCGGGTACAACAGCTACCGCAGCCAGCGCGCTACTTTCTCGACCAACTGGTCGAGGATGGCCTGCTTGACTTGAACCGGGTGTCCTGGATCGGCGGACCGCCGGAGGACTACATCACGCCCTACGAGCACCTCAAGGTGGCCCTTTTTGAGCAACACAACATGGCCGGCAACGTCTTTGCTACGGCCCCTCACCGGGTGATTGCTTACCACCGTAACCCCCTCACGGCCCAGGCTCTGCTTGATAAAATGCAGGAGCTGGACCCGCGGGCTCACCTGGAGCGCATGTCCTCCAATGAGATCCGCACCGACAACGGAGGACCTCACTGCCTTACCATGCCCCTGTTGCGCGATCCCTGATCAGAGGCTCAGCAGGGCGATCAGCGCTCCGAAAAAGGCAGCTTGCAACCCTATTCCCATGCCCAGCCCCATGAGGGCCCGCTGGCCCTTGCGGCGGCGTATCTGGTCATGATAGCCCATTGCATAGGCCTCCTGCGACATATACAGATCAGGGTCAGGAAGCGTCTCCAGCTTGGGGCGGGGCGGGACCAACACCAGCGTAGCGCCCGTAACCAATCCCAGCGGAATCCCCGTTGCGGGTGCCGAAATACTCGCCCCCAGCGTGCCCCACATGACAGCCTTGTTGTCGTAGTGGGTGCGGGCATCGCTTACCCCCTGTTCGTACAGGGCGATATGGTCGGCCGTGGTCCTGACCCGCTCCGGCTCCCCCGCGCGGGAGGCAGCTACCGAAAAGTATTGCCGCAGCCCATCGGCGTAGTAGACCTGCTGGAGGCCGGCCTTTGGGATGGACAGCGTATCCGGACGAGCCGGATTCAGTAGACGGTAGTAGAGATGGGTCTCGTCCAGGGCGATCACCTCGGCGATGATTTCTTCCTCCTCTGCCGTGAGGATCAGGTCCTGCGCTGGCAGCAGGGCGGGCAGGATGAGGGCAAAATAAAAGACAGATCGGAGCATAGGACCAGGATTGGAGCCCCGGGCTTAAACCGTTTCCAGGGCTTCGTTGAGGAAATGAATAAGGGGCGAAAGGGCCTCAAAGTCGGCTGCCGCCCGGTCCAGGAAGCCCGGGGAGCTGAGTTCGGCCACCTCGACCTTGCGGATAGCGGTAAAGCTTTTCAGCCGCAGCAGGTCAATATCAGGATGCTCCTTATCAAACCCCTTGGGCGCCGTCTTGAGGCTGTGCTCGGTATCCATGGCCCCGTAGACGTCCCGGAACTCCTTGGTAGACGTCGCCGCGCGCAACTTCGCTGCCTCCAGGTCGATGTGCTGCCGAATGGCCGCCAGATGCGGCCCGGGCGGCATGTAGCTGCCCCCACCCAGAAAGGCCCCGTTGGGGTCGATGTGCAGGTAATAGGAAGCAAAGACGGAGCGCCGCCCCCCGCGGCCCATGGCCGCGCCAAAGTTGGTTTTGTAGGGATCCTTGTTCTTGGAGAAGCGCGTATCGCGGTTGATGCGAAAGAGGCAGTCCTTGGCCACCACGCCGGCGAGACTGCCGTCAAACTCCAGGATCCGCTCAATGAGCTGATCGACCAGGGACAAGACATCGTCACGGGCGGCCTCATAGGCCGGCCGGTTGGCCTGAAACCATTCCCGGGTGTTGTGGGCGCTCAGGTCATTCAGAAAAGAAAGCGTACTTGCTTGAAGCATAAGGGCAAAGGTGTGCCCGGGCCGCTGGGGACAGGAGGGCCGGGCAGGATCAGACATAAAAAAAAAAGGGGTTCCCAAGGTGTGCTGCCGCTGCTGGTCTGCTCAAAATACGAGCTTTCTCCCAAACTGCCCCGAACCTGAAGGGGTAAAAAATGCGTAGATTGGGAACGGATCGACGGGAGCTGCCCGCCTGAGAATATTTTCCTATGAAACACCTGTTGTTGTTCAGCCTGCTGGCCTGCTTTGCCTGGGAAGGTCTTCTCGCCCAGGCCCCTGCCCGCTACCACTTTCGCATTGCCCGCCTCAAGTACCAGGGCGGCGGCGACTGGTACGGCAATCCCACCTCCCTGCCCAACCTGATCGACTATGTAAATGATCACACCAACGCCCGCATCGCCCCGATGGGCGATGAGGTGGAGCCCGGCGGCTCGCAGCTCTTCCAGTATCCCTACGTCTACATGACCGGCCACGGCAACGTGACCTTCACCGAGGCCGAGGCCCGCAACCTGCGGCAGTACCTCATTTCTGGCGGATTTCTCCACATCGACGACAACTATGGCATGGACACCTATATCCGCCGGGAGATCAAGAAGGTCTTTCCCGAGCTGGAGTTTGTCGAGCTTCCCTTCGACCACGGCATCTACCACAGTCACTACGATTTTCCCAAGGGCCTGCCCAAGATTCACGAGCACGACAACAAGCCCCCTGAGGGCCTCGCCCTCATCTACGAAGGACGGGTCGTCTGCTTTTACACCTATGAG
>RFHL01000914.1 GCA_003696875.1 Bacteroidota bacterium
CTACAAGGGCGAGTTTAATTTGGCTCAGGCTCTACTCAGTGCCATTAAGGAAAATACCTCCAACGACATCTCCAACGATGCCATCAAGCTCAACTTGCTGATCATCGACAACACCGGGCTGGATACCACCACCACCGCCCTGGAAATGTTTGCCCAGGCCCAGTTGCTCACCTATCAGCGCAATTACAAAGGCTCGCTTGCCCTGCTGGACTCCCTGGCCTATCTGTATCCCGTGCATTCGCTTGCCGACGAGATTCTTTGGGAAAAAGCCACCATCTTCCTCCGTCAGAATGACATTGAGACGGCGATGACCTACATCGACCGCATCCTGAACGAATTCCCGACCGATATCTACGGCGACGATGCCCTCTATACCAAAGCCCGGATCTATGACTATACCCTTGGCAATCCCGAGGAAGCCATGGATCTCTACCTTGACTTCCTGGTGCGGTATCCAGGCAGCCTCTTCTCGGTCGAGGTGCGCAAGCGCATTCGGGAGCTACGGCAGGGGTAAGAAAGGACCATTTTTAACCATGAGGCGGCTAGCCGGGTTATTTGGGGTAAGGAAATCGTCATGGAGGATTCTCCCATGCCGGTTGATCCGAAAAAAAATTTCGCTAATTTAACGCAGCGATATCTTTCGCTGCTATTAGCCACTTGATATGGATTGGAGAACCTATCAGAAGATCCTGCTGCCTGACACGCCGGACTTCCACAAGCTAGACGTTTACGAAAAAGAAGGACAGGGCTACCAAGCCCTGCGCACAGTCCTCACCGAGGAGAAGTGGAGCCGCAAGGCTGTCGTGGATGAGGTGAAAAAGGCCAACATCCGCGGCCGCGGGGGCGCGGGCTTCAACGCAGGCCTGAAGTGGTCCTTCATGCCCCCCAAGCAAGAGGGAGTACCCCGCTACCTCGCCGTAAACGGCGATGAGTCGGAGCCCGGCACCTGCAAAGACCGCCGCCTGTTCGAATACAACCCCCACACCATCATCGAAGGGGCCCTCATCGCCTGCTATGCCATGGAGATGGACGCCGCCTACATCTACATCCGGGGGGAGTATGCCGACTGGATCGACATGGTACAAGCCGCCGTCGATGAAGCCTACGCCAAGGGATATGCCGGCAAAAACATCATGGGTAGCGGCCAAAACATCGACGTCTTTGTACACAAAGGCGCTGGGGCCTATATCTGTGGCGAAGAGACTTCGCTCATGGAGTCTCTGGAGGGCAAACGCCCCTATCCGCGCTCCAAGCCCCCCTTCCCGGCCCAGGTCGGCCTCTGGGGTAAGCCCACCACCATCAACAATGTGGAAACAGTAGGGCATGTGCCCCACGTCATCCGTAACGGTGCAGATTGGTACCTGGGCATCGGTGCCCAAACCTTCCCCGGGCCCATGCTCTATGGCATTTCGGGCCACGTGCAGCGGCCGGGTGTGTACGAGTTTCCTTCAGGTATGCTCATCACCGACCTGATCTACAAGGTCGCCGGCGGTATACGCGGCGGCAAGAAGCTCAAGGCGGTGGTTCCTGGTGGGTCCTCCGTGCCTATCCTCCGGGCCGACATGATCGAAGGCATCACCATGGACGCGGACTCGCTGCGCACCGTGGGCACCTTTGTCGGGACGGCTGGCATGTGCGTCCTTGATGAGGATACCGACATCGTAAAGTTCCTGATCCGGGTTTCACAGTTCTACGACCACGAGTCTTGCGGACAGTGTACCCCCTGCCGCGAAGGAACAGGCTGGTTTGTCAAGATGCTCAAGCGCATCGACTCGGGTGAGGGCTCCACGCGCGACCTCGACACCCTGCTGGAGCTGTGTGATACGATGGAGGGGCGCACCGTCTGCGCCCTCGCCGATGCGGCGGCCTGGCCCGTGCGCAATACCATCATCCGCTTCCGGGAAGATTTCGAAGCCAAGATCAAGTTCAAAGGCGCCTACGCCGTTGCATAAGTGTCTGGATACATAGAAAAAGGCCGGTGCCAGGGGCATCGGCCTTTTTGCTTTTCCCCCTGATAGCTCGTACTTTGCCCGGAAAAATTTACCAATCCGTAAAGCATGATCAACTATCCACTCAAGAATATCCCTGACCGCGCTGCCAAGCCGCGGAATGAAGGGTTTACCATGATCATGGACAAGGGACTGAGCCGCCGGGAAGCCGAGGACTTCCTTGAAGTTGGGGCCGAGTACACCGATGTGGTCAAGCTGGGCTGGGCCACTTCAGCGGTTACTCCCAAGCTGGAAGAAAAGCTCGCGGTATACCGTGAGCACAACATTCCTTATTACTTTGGAGGCACCCTGCTGGAAGCCTTCTACATCCGGGGCCAAATCGATGACTATCGTCGTATCGTCGAAAAATACCAGGCTACCTATGTCGAGGTATCCAATGGCTCCATCGATATGGAGATGGACGAAAAATGCGAACTCATTGCCTCCTTTGCCAAGGACTATACCGTCCTTTCCGAAGTAGGCAGCAAAAGCACCGGAAAGCTCATCCCACCCTACGTTTGGGTGGATATGATGCAAGGCGAGCTGGCCGCCGGCTCCTGGAAAGTGATTGCCGAAGCCCGGGAGAGCGGAACCGTGGGGATGTTTCGCTCCGATGGTGAAATCCGCTCGGACTTGATTGAGGAAATCCTCCACGATGTGCCCTCAGAAAAAATCCTTTGGGAAGCCCCTCAGAAGAGCCAGCAAGTCTGGTTTATCAAACTATTGGGTAGTAATGTAAACCTGGGCAATATTGCCCCCTCAGAAGCCATCCCGCTGGAGACCCTTCGGCTCGGCCTGCGCGGCGACACCTTTCACACCTTTTTGGACCAGTAACCTCCGCAGGCCCCTCCGGGTCCTGCGCAATTTCTTATATCTCACTTCATCGCAACCCTTATTACATATGAACATCAACCTACTTCGGCACGCTGCCTATCTCATGATGGCCCTCCTGATGGTGGCTTGTGGGGGCAGTACCGAAAAACAGCAAGAAGAAGAACAAGAGCAGCCCCCGGTTGAGCAGGCCAAGTCTGGCCGCTCCCTACAGCTGAAAGACATCGGACTGGCCTCACCTGAGTCTGTAACGAGTGACGGCACAAACTACTATGTGTCTAACCTCGGCAAAGAAGTCCTCCCCTCCGAAAAAGACGGAGACGGTTTTATCATGCAGTTGGATTTTGAAGGAAATGTCTTGGCCGAAAAATTCATCGAGGGGCTCGACGCCCCCAAGGGGATGGTCATCCTCGATGGCAAGCTTTACGTGACGGACATCGACAAGGTGAAAGTCTTCTCCCTGCCCAGCGGCGAAGCCGCTGGTGAGATCGATTTTTCCGGCAAAGGCACCCAGTTCCTCAATGATCTGGCCGTCAAGTCTCCCACAGAACTCTTCGTCTCTGCCACCGACATCAACCGCATCTACACCATCAACCTGGCTGACAACAGCTTTGATGAGGTAGAGGTGACCCCCACCATCCAAAAGCCTAACGGTCTTTGGTATGATGACGTAAACCGTGAGCTCTATGTGGCCTCCTACCCCAATGACAACACCGGTACCATCAGCAAAGTGCTCATTTCCAACCGTGGCAATGAGTACAGCAAGGTCAATGACTTCCAGGGCGGCCTCGACGGGCTCGTGTTCCTGGGCAACATGATCATCTTCACCGACTGGAACCGCTCCGCAGTTCTCCTGATGGATCTCGGTAGCGGCCGCGTGGGTGGATATCCGCTGCCCGAAGGGGTTTCCACCATTGATGGGCCGGCGGACCTGTACTTTGACGAAGCCAAAGGCGAGTTCTGGATCCCTGGTATGCGCGAGAATACGCTGACCATCCAGACGCTGCTCTAAGCACGGTCCTTTCCATCTTATTGAGGCTGCCTTTCCCGAGGCAGCCTTTTTTTTACCCCAAAAAGCCGCCCGCCAGGGTGGCGCGCGGCTTGATGGGTCACAATTTTACGGAAGTCCTACCAGGACTTAGGTCGGACCTTCTTGGGGTCGTAATCCCACTCCAGGATCTTGTAGAAGTCATAAGCTTCGGGATTATCCAGATACTGGCGGGCCCGCTCATAGTCGGGCTCGGTCAGCACGTGAAAGTCCCCGATGACCATCTGCGCCAGCTCGGAGTCGATGTCTACCGGGCGGGGGGGAATCTTACCGGTAGCGGGATCCTCGATATCCTCCAGGAAAACCGGCACGATATCCTTCATGTTGGTGGTAGAGACGATACAGCCCGTCTTGCCTTCGCGATAGAGCTTACGCACCCCCATACCAAGAAGGGTACAGAGGGCGAGGTCGTAGGCAACGGGTTGGCTGCACCGGAGCTCATAGCCCAGCTCGACGGGACGACTCTTGATGGAGATGCCCAGCTCCTTGAGCTTGCGCTGTACCAGAATGTTGAAGACGTGGGCCTTACTGATATTGCCCAGCTCGGGGTGGCCGTGGTCGTCGTAGGTGAAGTTGATCCCCGAACGCTTGGTCTCCTCATCAGAGATGAAGTGGAAGACCCCCTCGGACACCGAAGCCACCCCGTGGCGGATGCCTTCGATGCGACGCTTGATCATCGAAGATATGATCAGCTTGGTGATCTTCTCAAAGGTGATCTCGGTCTTATTAAACATCTCCGGGATGATGTTTACCGGGAAGTGACAGCTCGTCCCCATCTCAAAAGCGAGGTGACCGACCGAGCGGCCCATGGCCGCGAGGACAAACCAATTGCCCGAGGTGCGGGCATCTTCATACACCGTATGCCCGATGCGCACGCCCTCACTCACGGCTGAGTGGAAGCCAAAGGTAGGCGTACCGCCCGGCAAGGGAATATCGTTGTCGATCGTCTTGGGAACGTGGATGTTCTGGATGGGCACATTGTGCTCCTTCAGATACTTGCTGAGTCGGTTGGCCGTAGAGGCGGTGTCGTCGCCCCCGATGGTGACGAGCAGCTTGACGTTGTTCTCAGCAAAGAACTCACCGGAAAACTCGTGGTCCTTGGGCTTGTAGCGGCTCATGCGCAGGGCCGAGCCACCTTGGTTAAAGATCCGGTCGGCAAAGTGAAAATCAATGTCCACCGTTTCGGCATCGCCATCAAAGAGGTGGCGGTAACCGTCATGAATCCCGATAATCCGGAATCCATCCCGCAGAAATACATTGGAGATGGTCGCGATCACGGTGTTAATCCCGGGGGCGGGGCCGCCCGCACACAAAATGGCAACAGAGTCTTTCATATGATTCAACTTTGATATCTAAGGAAGTAAATATCTTTAAATATCCCTCCCGCACCAAGGCGTTCAGGTTAAATAATGATAAAAAACCCGGAAGGCGGTTAGCGAACGATTTCCAACAGCTCCACTTCAAAAATGAGGGTCGAATTTGGCGGAATGGAGGCTCCACGGCCCTGCTCGCCGTAGGCGAGCGCGGGGGGGATGTAGAGCTCCCAGCGGTCTCCGGGCTTCATCCGGAGCAGGGCCTCGGTCCAGCCTGGGATCACCTCATCGACCTGTACCTCCAGGGGTTCACCCTGCTCGGCCGTGCGCGAATTGTTAAACACGGTCCCATCGACAAGTTTGCCTATATAGTGCACCCGCACCACATTGTCGGCCCGGGGCGAAGCCCCGGTACCGGACTCCAGGATCTTGTATTGCAGGCCCGAGGGCAATTGAACGACCCCTTCTTTTTCGCGATTTGCCTCCAGGAAATTCTCGCCCCGAATGGCGTTGCTCTGCGC
>RFHL01000915.1 GCA_003696875.1 Bacteroidota bacterium
ACTTCCCCACTTCCCTCCCATGTGTGGACGCTACACCTTCACCCAACTGCCGCAGGCTGAGCCGGTAGCCGACGCCGGGGTCTCCCCGGACTGGCTCCGGCCCCGCTACAACGTGGCGCCGACCAACTATTGCCCGGTGTTTCCGATGGACAATCCCCGGCAGGTGCATCTGTATCGCTGGGGGCTGGTGCCGCACTGGGCCAAGGACGAAAAGATCGGCTATCGTATGATCAATGCCCGGGCAGAAAGCGTACACGAAAAGCCTGCCTTCCGGGAGGCCCTGGCCCATGGCCGCTGTGTGGTCTGGGCCGATGGTTTCTACGAATGGAAAAAGGTGGGCAAGGACAAGCAGCCCTATCGCATCATCCTTCAGGGCGGTACGCCCTTTGTCATGGCGGGCATCAGCGCCCGCTGGCGGTCGCCCGAGGGGCAGATCCTGCACAGTTTTGCCATCCTCACCACCACCCCCAACGAGCTGATGGCGCCCATTCACGACCGGATGCCGGTCATCCTGGACGGAGCGGCGGCCCGCCGCTGGCTGGCAGCAGATCTCAGAGCCGAGGCGCTGCCGGATCTCCTGCGGCCCTACCCGGCCGAGGCCATGCAGGCCTATCCGGTTTCGCCAGCCGTGGGGCAGGTTCGCAACGACAGCCCGGCACTGATCGAACCCTGGGCAGAAAGCTAACCCAGGCTTGGCCATCCCGGGGGGATTGCGTTTTTTCGCGTATGCCCGATTCTCCCCTTCATTCCGGTCCCGCGGTGAGCCTGCGTACCCGCTGGGAGGCCCTGGCCGCCCAGCCCCATTTCCCCTGGCTGGCCGCGGGGGTCTGGTTTGCCCTCAACCTGTTGCAGGCCAGCCTCACGGAACTCTTTCACGACGAAGCCTACTACTGGTTCTACTCCAGCCGCATGGCCTGGGCCTATGCCGAGCATGCCCCCATGATCGCGTGGATGATCCGCCTCGGGGGCTATCTGCTGCCGGGGGAGGCCGGGGTCCGGCTCTTTCCGGTCCTGATGGGGGCGACCACCGTGGGCCTGCTGATCCGGGAGACGGCGCCCGCCCAGCGCGGGCTGATGACGGTCCTGATCGGGGCGGGGTTCCTGACCCATCTGGGCGGCTTCTTTGCCGCGCCCGATGCGCCGATGGCGTGTTTTGCGGTGGCCTTTCTGGTGTTGTGGCGGCGCTACCTGGAGCGGGACGACTGGCGGCTGGCCCTGCTTACAGGCATCGCTGTGGCGGCTCTGCTTTACAGCAAATACCACGGGGCGATGGTGCTCTTTTTTGCCTTTTGGGGCTGGCCGGGGGTGGTGCGGCGGCGCAGCTTCTGGCTGCTGGCAGGGCTGGCCCTGCTGCTGCTCACGCCGCTGCTGCTCGCCCTGGTCGAGCAGCAGTTTGAGACCTTTCGCTTCCATCTCACCGGGCGCATCCGCAAGCCCAATGACGGCAGCTTTACCATAAACTACCTGACCAATCAGCCCCTGGTGGCGGGTCTGCTCACGGGTTGGCTGGTGCTCATGGCCGCCTTTCGGCGGCGGCCCCACGACCGCTTCGAGCGCTCGTTGCGCTGGATCCTCTTTGGGGTGCTGGGTTTCCTGTTTCTGGTCAGTCTCAATACCTGGGTGGAAGCCAACTGGTCGGCAGCCATCACCGCCCCTCTTCTCTGGCTGGCAGTAGCCTGGCTGGCAGACCGGCCATCCTGGCAGGCCTGGGCCTACCGGCTAGCCTTACCCGGTATCGGGCTGATGCTCATCTTTCGGGCCTACCTGATGGTGGACTTTATCCCGCCGCTCACCAAAATCCGAAATGAGGTGCATGGCTGGGATATCTGGGCGCAACAAATGAAGGACATGGCCGGAGACCGGCCGTTGCTCTTTGATAACGCCTATAAATACCCGGCCAAATACGCCTTCTATGCCGGCGGCGTCGGCGCCAACCTGAGCAATTTCTTCTACCATCCCACGCAGTATGATGCCTGGGGGGTTCAGGATAGTTTTGAAGGAGATACGGTCCTGTACGTCACCCGCACCGCCCTGGAACAGATGGATACCGTGCAGGCGGTAACCGGAAACTTTTACTACCGGGAAGTGCCCAACTTCCAGTCATACCAGCAGATCCGGGTGAAGGTCCTGGATCCCATGCCTTTGGAATGGGTGCAGGACTCGGTCCGGCGGCTCTCCTTGCGGATATACAACGACTATGCGCATCCGGTAGACTTTGGCCGGGTGCCGGAACGGCCGGCGAGCCTGACGTGCAACTTCTTCCGGCGGGGCAAATGGGTCTCCTTCAGCAGCTTCCCACTGGACGCTTACACCCTGCAGGACAGCCTGACTATTACCATGCCCGTCCCGGTCAAGGTGGCCGAGACGGGTGCCTACCAAATCGTATTTGGCATCAAATCGGGCTGGCTGGGGGGGTGGCAAAACAGTGCCTTTCTGGACGTGCAGGTACGGGCCCCCGGCCCGGAACCGTAAGCTCAGGCCATATAACGCCCCAGAAAGGCACTCATAGCCTCAAGGGTCATAGGCTTTTCCTCCACCGCCCACACACTGGGGTAGGCGGCGGCCTGCTCTTGCATCCGGGGACTCAGGCTGGAGGTGATCAGCACCACACGGGGCCCCTCACCAGGGATCAAACCCTGGGCATGACAGGCTTCCAAAAAATCAAAGCCACTCATACCAGGCATATTGATATCAAGCAGGATCAGGTCGGGAAGGTCGCTGGGCACGCTCTCAAGGAAGCCCAAGGCTTCCTTAGCGCTGGTGAATGTGAGCAATTCGAAAGGAGCTTTCATCTCCTCCTCCAACATAATACGGGTCAGCATATTTCCCGCCTCATCGTCATCCACAAGCAAAATTTGCTTAGTCTTAGAGATTGACGACATAATACATCAAGGCTCAATGATAATTCAAAAAACCAAAGTAGATGGAAGTATAGTGTACGCCTCAAAGTTAACAGATACCAAGCATGATATAGGTTACTTTTGGGAGAAACTCTTACATCCCTGAACCGGGATAAGGTGTTTACCAGCCGATTTTCCGAACCAAAGGCGTATGTGCCAGCCGGCCGGAAACCCAAAACCCCAAAGGGTGATTGTCCCCATTTTCCGCTACCTTGCGAGTCTGCCTCTTTGAGCCTTTCGTCCCCTAAGCGGACCATGTCAGATACCAAAAAACGGATACGTGAAGCGGCCCTCAGCCTTTTTAATACGCAAGGGCTGGTGAATGTGCGGCTACAGCACATTGCCGATGGCGCCGGGATGAGCGTAGGCAACCTCGCCTACCATTACCGCAACAAGGAAACCATCGTCGCGGCGCTGTATCAGGAGCTGTCGCAGCAGCTACGGGATCTGATGAAGGAGTTCCAGATCGTGCCGCTCTTTGAGCACTGGAACCGGCAGATCCTTCAAACCTATGGTTTTCAGTCGCATTACATTTTCTTCTTTCTGGATACACTGGAGATCATCCGAGCCTATCCGGCGATCGGGCGTTCCTACCGGGCCTACCTGCACTGGCAGGAAGCTCAGCTGCGGCAAAGCCTTGAATTTAACGTAGCTCGGGGGGCGCTCATCCCCCCTCCGTTCCCGGAGGCCTATTCTCAGTTGGCTCGGCATATTCGCGCCAGTCAGGATGGCTGGTTTACCCGTCGGATCATCTGTGAAGAAGCCTCCCTGGACCAGGAGGCCTATGCGGCCGATACCTGGTCCCTCATCCGCCCTTTTTTCACGCCCATGGGTGAGCGGGAATTTGCCCAGATCCACCTCCCGCTTTATGACCCGACCTGGCTCAGCCAGCCCGGCCCGTCCGATTCATAGCCCCTTCTTCAAGTCTGGAACGATTCCAAATTAGAAAGGCTTTTCTAATTACGTTTAGAAAAAGTTTTCTAAACATGAAAGCTTTCATATATTAAGGTCCTTCCATGTTTTCTCACCGGGTTTCCCCAGTAACACACTTTCTCTCAACCTTTTTTCCAATGGCAAATGTGCTATGGCTCCAGGGCGGGGCATGCAGTGGCAACACCATGTCTTTCCTCAATGCAGAGGAGCCCACGGTCGTCGAACTCGTCACCGACTTCGGCATCAACATTTTGTGGCATCCCTCCGTCGGTCTGGAGATCGGCGAGCAGGTCTCCGACCTGCTGAAGGACTGCCTTTCGGGCAAGGTCCAGCTGGACATCCTCGTCTACGAGGGCTCGATCATCCAGGGTCCCAACGGGACCGGGACCATGAACTTCTTTGCCGATCGGCCCATGATGGACTGGATCAAGGAGCTGTCGCAGGTGGCCAGCTATGTGGTGGCCATTGGTGACTGTGCCACCTGGGGAGGTATCCCGGCGGTCCCGCCCAACCCGAGTGAGTCCACAGGCATGCAATTTCACAAGAAGGAAAAGGGCGGCTTCCTCGGTGCGAACTTTGTCTCCAAAGGTGGCCTGCCTGTCATCAATATCCCCGGCTGTCCGGCGCATCCGGACTGGGTGACGCAGATTCTGGTCGCGATCTCTACGGGCCGCATCGGCGACGTGCTCATCGATGACTATCACCGGCCCAAGACCTTCTTCACCGACTTTGTACAG
>RFHL01000916.1 GCA_003696875.1 Bacteroidota bacterium
AAAAAGCCTCACTTGGCCCGCCAAGCTCGGTTTTTCTTCCTTGTCTGCGCAAAAGGTCTCGGCGCAAAATCGGGAAGTTATTTTTCTCGCGTTACTAAGCGCTGTATGCGCAACTACCGGGCTGGCCTGATGGGCGATCCGCGGGCGGTGAATTAAATCACCGATTGGAAGGGACAGCAAAACTGTGTAACTTCCTTTGACCGACCGTCTCTTCTGAAAGTATTGCCATGACGCCCCCTTATGAAGACCGGGATCGGCCCGGGTTTGAGCGAAAAGCCCTTACCCCGGCAGACCTTGGTTCTGAATACCAAAACACTGGCAAACAGCTTGCTCCCCCTCCCCTCCGGGTGGAGGCGCGACCGGTGCAGCGGCAGCCCAGTGGATCACCCGCCCTCGCCATGCGCCGCCAAATGGGCGGCAAGCAGGCCATACAGCGGGCCTCGGTAGACACCAACTATGGCACGTTCAAGGATGCCATATACAAGCCGATCAAGCGCGGGGGCCGCAGCATTGGAGTACAGATGCACCTGGAGTTTCACCCGGGCAGCCAGGTCAATGCCGAGAAAATCGCCATGACCCAGGCGATCCACACCTATAATGAGGGCCAGGCCACGGCCTGGCACCCGACTGGTAAGGGCCAAATCGCTGCCAACGGCTACCGCATTGATCAGGACGACCATTCACGCAGCCCGCTCTACGCGGTGGACCATGCCGATGACGCCGACACCGACCTGGGCACCGCCAATACGAATGCCGCTTTTGGGCATCATGGCAAACACGTGCCCGGTGCGACTGATAACAAGGAAGCTCTTCTGATTGACAACCCACAATCGTACTACGGCAAGAATTCGGGCCAGCACTTCGAGACCACGGCCCTGGCCGTGGATGGGGCGCAGGATGGAATGTATTACGGTTCAGTCCGCTGGGGCTATGAGATCGACAGTGCCGGTAAGTTCCGGCAGCTGCCGATGACGCTGCTCTCAGAGTCTACGCCCACCGAAGCCTTCAACCAGGCCGCTGCGGCCTGGAACCCCTCTCACGCTCGCGGCACCGTCGAGGCCGATCAGGAACCCACTCCTGTGTACAACAAGGCCTTCAAGCAGGCCTTTACCGTCCCTCGCGGCACCAACATCATCGTCTTCAGCGATGCCAATTCCACCTTCGGGGATGAACTGTACATGGACGTCATGATCCAGGAGGGCACCCACTCGGGCAAGACCGGCTGGATGAAGCTCAACCACCTCAGGGATACCGGTGATGGCAGCGATACCCTGGATCTCCCCATCGTGGCGCCGCTCTATCAGGGGCCCCACGACGACATTCTAGGCATCCCGCCAGCCGTGCAACTCCCCAAGACCACCAAGGTCAAGGTCCTTGACGACTCGGACAACATCACGGCCTATGTACAGGTGGTCGACGGGCCGCGTCGCGGCCTCAAGGGCTATACCAACACCCTGGGCGGGCTACCCTTCCAATCTACCTAAGCTTTTTCCTGAGGCATGGAGCCCAATGACATCGAACGCCTGGACCGCCAACTGCAGCACAGCGGTTTCTATACCCATACCATTCTGAGTCGCTACGCCGAGCGGATCAACGATCAGGAGGCCTTTCTCTATGGCCTGATTGATTACCTCATCGAACAGCAAGGGCTGGATGGCGAAGCGCTCAAAAGCTATGTCGCGCGGGTGCGCGACGAGTTGCGACAGCGAAAGGAAGCCCTTTCGCCGGGTGTCACGCTCCGCATCGATAAGCCCCTCCCGGAAGGGGAGGCTGAGGTAGAACCGGTCAATTGCGCGGATCGCTTGCCGATCTGCCAGGCAGTATGTTGTAAGTTGAATTTTGCCCTCTCCCCGCAGGAGGTCGAGTCAGGCAAAATCAAATGGGAGTTGGGTCACCCGTACTTTATCCGGCACGAGCAGGATGGCTATTGTAGCCATATCGACCACAGCTGCCAGGGCTGCGGGATCTATGAAGACCGCCCCCGGGTATGCCGGCGCTATAGCTGTGCGCATGACGCGCGCATCTGGAAGGATTTTGAAAAGATGAAGCTGAATACCGAGTGGATTGAGGCTCACCTTGGACCGCGGCAGCCGCGGCTCTTCTTTGTCAACATGGACCCGGAAGCCCCTGTATAGGAACCAGAAATCCCACCCCAGACCGACTAGCAGATCTTGCCGGTATCGGGATCCATGTAACAGGCATCCGACTGGAAAAAGGTTCGATCGAAGGTAAGCTCCTTTTCGAGCTCGTCCAGAAAGCGGTGGATGGCCGTTTCGCCTTCGATGCGATCACCCCAGGCATTTAAACAGAGCTGTTCACCCGTTTCAATGCGATGCGCAACGACGAGCTCGCGCAAGCGCTCGCTGAGTTCGGGATGTGGGGCAGGAGTATGTAGGATGAGCATGAGAAAAGGCTTGGGTGTCCGCCTTGGTACGCAAAAATAGTCAACAAGTTAGGCGAATCTGGTCTAGGCCATTAGGCTTCTTAGACCGGGGCAATTGGCCCTTCCTCTTCTCGCTCTCTAAAGATCCACAAGCCCAGCATCGTCAGTAAGCCATTGAGCAGGAGAATGAGAAAGCCCCAGCGAAAGCCCGCCTCGGCGCTGCCCAGGTCTATCAGGTAGCTGAGCACTGGAGAAGCTACACAAATCCACGGGATCAGCGCGTCGCGTACGCGCCGCCGGCTGATGAGCCCAAAGGTGAAAAGCCCCAGCAGGGGCCCGTAGGTGTAGCCCGCCGCCGTGAAGATCGCATCGATCACGGTACGGTCATTGATCCAGCGAAAGATCAGAATCACCAGAAAAAGCAGGAAGGCAAAACCGAGGTGCACCCCGCGCCGCAGGCGCAGCTTGGCGGGGCTTTCCGGTCGCTTTTCGAAGTCGAGGATGTCCACGCAGAAAGAAGTCGTCAGGGCCGTGAGCGCCGAGTCGGCGCTGGAGTAGGCCGCGGCGATCACCCCCAGCACAAAGACCGTCCCGGCCAGCGGTCCCAGGTACTGGAGTGAGAGGAGGGGGAAAAGTTCGTCGGTGCTGGCGTAGCAGGTAGCCGCCCCCGTGGCAGGATCGATTAGCCGAAAGGCACAGTCGTCGCCAAAAACCGGCTCGATCAGGCCCGTATGGGCTCCGTAGTGGTAGAGGAGCGCTCCCAGGCTGAGGAAGAGCAGGTTGGCCAAAACCAGGATGATGCTGAAGGTGTAGACATTCTTCTGCGCGTCGCGCAGGCTGGGGCAGGTGAGGTTTTTTTGCATCATATCCTGGTCCAGCCCGGTCATGACGATGGTGATGAGCGCCCCGGAAAAGAAGAGCTTGAAGAAATTGCTGGCCGGGGCCCAGTCCCAGACCCACACCTCGGTATAGGCACTACTCGCCAGGGTCTCCCAGAGCCCGCCCGCGTCCAACTCCAATTCCTTCGAAATCAGCCAGACCACGATCCCGGCCCCCAGCAACATGGAGGCAGTCTGCAAGGTATCGGTCCAGACGACTGTCTTGATGCCACCGCGATAGGTGTAGATGTAGATCAGGGCGATGGAGATCGCCACCGTGAGGGGGAAAGGAATCCCCAGATAATCGCAAATCGCGAGTTGCAATACCAGCGCCACCAGATAGAGCCGGAGGCTGGCCCCCACCACCCGGGAGAGCAGGAAAAGCACCGAACCGCTGCGATAGGCCTGCTGGCCATAGCGCTGCTGCAGGTACCCATAAATAGAGGTCAGGTTGAGCCGATAGTACAGCGGCAGCAGGATGTGGGCAATCACCGCATAGCCCAGGAGGTAGCCCAGCACCATCTGCAAGTAGGCCCAGTGATCAAAGCCGACCTTGCCCGGCACCGAGATGAAGGTTACGCCCGACAAGGAAGCCCCGATCATCCCAAACGCCACCACATACCAGGGCGAGCTGCGGTTGGCGGAGAAAAAGGTCTGCGCATCGGCCTTGCGGCCGGTGAGCCAGGAGACCACAAACAACAGGGCAAAGTAGCCCAGGATGATGGCGAGGGTAATCTGGGGGTTCATAGCGAGGGGTAGGGCGTGGACAAAGGAAAAGCGAGCCTTGGGAAGCGATGGTAGGCGATGGCCGTCAGACGCGCAATGGCGGAGCAAAAAAAAATACATTCTGCCTCGCCTCTCGCTTCTCGACGCTCAATCTACCATTGCGGATGGATGATCGGCCGGAGGTGCCGGTCATAGATGGCTCGTAGGGCCTGCATCTCTTCCGGGGAGAAAGGCGCCAGCTCGGCGGCGGCGATGTTGTCGGTGACCTGCGCCGGGCGCGAAGCGCCCGGAATCACACAGGAGACCGCCTCAAACATCAGAATCCAGCGCAGCGCCGCCTGCGCCAGCGGGCGGTCGCCCATCACCGCCTTGATTTCCGCTACGACCTGCAGCGCTAAGTCATACGGAACCCCCGAGAAGGTTTCCCCTTTGTCAAAGGCTTTTCCCTCCCGATTGAAGTGGCGGTGATCTCCGGGATCAAACTGGGTATCGGCCCCAAACTTGCCCGTGAGCAGGCCGCTTGCCAGGGGCACCCGGGCCAGGATGCCCACGCCGGCCGCATGCGCGGCCTTCAGAAAGGTGTCGGCGGGTTTGTACCGCATCAGGTTGAAGATGATCTGCACCGTGGCCACCCCTGGCCACTGTATTGCCCGCTCGGCCTCGGCCACGGTCTCCACGCTCACGCCATAGTGGCGGATTTTTCCGGCGGCCTTGAGGTCGTCGAGCACGGCAAACACTTCCCCGTTTTCATACACGGGCGTGGGGGGGCAATGCAGCTGCACCAGGTCCAGGCAGTCGAGATCGGTATTGGTGAGCGCTTCGTCCACGAAGCGGGTGAGATTGGCCCGGTTGTATCCCTCAGGGGTATGCGGGTCCAGGCGGCGACCGATCTTGGTCGCCACGTAGATGCGCTCGTCGCGCTGGCGCACGACCTCGCCGACCACCGCCTCGCTCAGGCGGTCGCCGTAGACATCGGCCGTGTCGATAAAGTTGACTCCGGCATCAATGGCCGTATTCAGAATTTGCCGGGCCCGGGCTTGGTCGAAGGGCTCGCCCCAGCGGCCGCCTACCTGCCAGGTACCCAGAGATACTTCGGAGATGCGCCAGCCAGTCTTGCCCAGAGGACGGTATTGCATGAGATCAGATAAATATGGGTGAAAAAAGGAGTTCAGCGAAGATAGGAAAAATCGGCATGGCCTCACCTCCCTGGCATCTGCGGGGAAGCCGGACCGGATGCGTAGCAGGCCACTTTTACCTCCATGGTCTGAATCCCAGATTCCTTGAAAGTATCCTGTTTATCTGGTCCAAGATGAGCCGCTGGGCTGAAGACCAAGCATCCTGCTTCGGCATACCCGCCAAAAACGTATCTTTGTTCCGCCTATGCGACTCCTCGTCCTCACCTCCCGCTTTCCCTACCCGGTGGAAAAAGGCGACAAACTGCGCCTCTTTTTCCAGCTGCGCGAGCTGGCCCGGCACCATCGGGTGATCCTCGTCGCTCTGAATGAGGGGCCAGTGGCCCCGGGGGATTACCAGGTCGTGGCCAGTCTCTGTGAGGAGGTGCATGTATGGCCGCTCACCCGGGCGGGCATCGCCGCCCACTTGCTGCAGGGGCTGCTGAGTGGGCAGCCCCTGCAGGTGGCTTACTTTTTCCGGCGGCGCTATCTGCGCCGCTTGGCGGCCCTCATCGCCCGTACCCGGCCCGATGGCCTCTACTGCCAGCTCATCCGCATGGCTGAGTATGTGCGCCGTCTGCCGGCAGATCTGCCCGCGACCCTCGACTACATGGACTGTTTTTCGGTGCAGATGGCCCGGCAGGCCGAGCGGGAATCCCCCTGGCGGCGACCGGTCTATCGTCGCGAGGCGCGCCTGCTGGGGCGTTACGAGGCACAGGTTTATCCGGCCTTTTCCCACCATACCATCATCTCGGCCCAGGACCGCGACCTGCTGGGGCTGTCCCCTGCTCGACGGGCACAGGTACAGGTGATCCCCAACGGGGTGGACACCGACTACTTTCACCCCGCGGCTGGTCCGGCCGCGACTGAGACCCACGACCTGGTCTTTGCCGGCAACATGGGCTATTTCCCCAATGTGCAGGCCGCCCGCTATTTGGTTGAGGTGTTAATGCCCAGGGTCTGGGCCCAGCGGCCCGATACGAGCCTGCTGCTTGCCGGGGCGCGACCCGCGCCTGCGGTCCTTCGGCTGGCCGAGGACTCCCGCGTCGAGGTGAGCGGCTGGCTCGAGGACATCCGTAGCGGGTACCGTGCCGGGCGGCTCTTCGTCGCGCCCCTACAGGCGGGCAGCGGACAGCAAAACAAGATCCTGGAGGCCCTGGCTCTGGGCCGTCCCTGCCTTACCACCCCGCTGGTCAACAATGCCATCGGGGCCGAGCCCGAGCGGGACCTTCTACTCGCCGAGGACCCGGACGACTGGGTCCGGCAGATCCTGCGGGGCCTCGCCGATACCGAGCTCCGCGCCCGGCTGGGCCGGGCGGGACGGGCCTTTGTGGCCGAAGGCCACAGCTGGGGCCATACTGTCGGGCTTCTGCGGGCGCTGTGGGAGAAGGATTAATCCTTACAGCTCATCGTATTTGGTGGCCTTGCCACGGGCTTTGTCCACCGGATATTTCCGGGCATTGAGGGCCATTTTGGCCCGCATGATCTCGGCGACATCGAGGTCCAGACGCTCAGCGAGCAGGAATGCGTAGGCCAGCACATCGGCCAGCTCTTCCCGCAAGCGGGCAGGATCGGCCTCGGCGGGGTCGGTCTTCCAGAGGAAAAGCTCATTCAGCTCGGCCGCTTCGATGGAGAGGGCTAAGGCCAGATTGCGCGGATTGTGAAACTGCGCCCAGTCGCGGGCATCGCGAAAGGCCACCAATTCCGCCGTCAGGGCGGCAATGTCAGACATAGTGCTTAGATTGGTTTTCCTGCCCAGACGGGCAGGGGAAGATAGCCATCCCAGCCGAAAGGCCCCAATCCTCCCCTCTGTTATGCGTTTGCTTCTGCTCTTCTCGCTATGCTTGTTGCCACGATTTTCCTCCGCCCAGGGCTCCACCCCCGACAGCGTCATGCGCTGGTTTGGCGATGCCAAGTTGGGCATCTTCATCCACTGGGGGATCTACGCCGTCAACGGCATTGACGAGTCCTGGTCTTTTTTTAACCACTACCTCTCCTACGCCGATTATATGGCCCAGGCCGAGGGCTTCACGGCCAGCGCCTACGATCCCCAGGCCTGGGGCGACCTCATCGACAGCGCCGGTGCCCGCTACGCCGTGCTTACCACCAAGCATCACGATGGTGTCGCCCTTTGGGATAGCGAGGCCGGCCCGCTGAACGTCGCGAAGCGGACCCCGGCAGGGTGCGACCTGGTGGGGCCTTTTGTTAAGGCCTTGCGCGAACGCGACCTTCGGGTAGGCCTCTACTACTCTCACTGCGACTGGTCCCATCCCGACTATCCCATACATACCCGGCAGATTCGTCGCTACGACATCACCGAGGAACCCGCGCGCTGGCAGCGCTTCCTGGGCTTTCACCGGGCCCAGCTCGACGAGCTGATGACCCGCTACCAGCCTGACCTGTTCTGGTTTGACGGGGACTGGGAGCAGACGGCCGAGGCCTGGCAGGCGGCCGATCTTCGCGCCTGGCTCAAGGCCCGGCAGCCCGACCTCATCCTCAACAGCCGGCTTACCGGCTATGGTGACTATGCCACCCCCGAGCAGGGCCCGCCCGTCACCCGGCCCGAGGCGCCCTACTGGGAGCTCTGCCTCACCATGAATGATTCCTGGGGCTACCAGCGGAATGACCATAATTACAAGACGCCTTATCAGCTCATCCGCATCTTCGCGGATTGCATCAGCATGGGGGGCAACCTGCTGCTCGACATCGGCCCGCGGGCCGACGGGAGCATCCCGCCCGAGCAGGTGACCACCCTGCAGCAGCTCGGTCGATGGACCCACAAACATGCCGAGGCCATCTATCATACCCGGGCTGGCCTTCCCCCCGAGCACTTCTATGGCCCTACCACCCTCTCGGCCGATAGCAGCACCCTTTTCCTCTTTTTGCCTCATCCCCCACAAGGTCCGATCGTCATCAAGGGGCTCAAAAACCGCATCAACCGCATCCGGGTGGTGGGCCAGGGCACCAAGCTGGACCATCAGGTGCTGAGCCGGGTCTACTGGAGCGAATATCCCGGCTTGTGCTACATCACTGTGCCAGCCTATACCCATGATCCCGATATGACCGTGATCGCCGTGCAGCTCGACGGGCCAGTACGGCTCTTCCGGGAATGAGCATCGAGCGAAATTCATTTCCCCCAGGAAATGCCGCCATGGATTCTGACCCTTTTTGACTATTTTCCACTTCCCCACTTCCCCACTTCCCATTTTCCCCTATCGGATGTTTATCCATTTTTTCCTCAGGCTGCGACAGCACGGGCTGCCCGTGTCCATCAAGGAGTACCTGCACCTGCTGGAGGCACTGGACCGGGATGTGACCGCCCCTGACCTGGAAGATTTTTACTACCTCGCCCGCACCACCCTTATCAAGCATGAGGGCCACTGGGATGCCTTTGATGTGCTCTTTGGGGAATATTTCCGTAATCAGATCCCCCCGGCGGACGATTTTTGGGCACAGGTACCGGAGGACTGGCTGCGGGCTGAGCTGGCGAAGCATCTCAGCCCCGAAGACATCGCCGCCATTGAGACCATGGGCGGCCTTGATGCGCTGATGGAGCGCTTTCGGGAGCTGCTGGACGAACAAGACGAGGCCCATGCTGGCGGCAACCGCTTCATCGGCACCGGCGGCACGTCACCCTTTGGCAATGGGGGCTACAACCCGGAGGGCTTCCGCCAAGGCGGCGAGAGCCGCCACCGGCAGGCCATCAAGGTCTGGGACCGCCGGCAGTACGCCAACCTAAACGACCAGCTCGAGCTCAATACCCGCAACCTCAAGGTCATCCTCAAAGGCCTGCGGGCCTTCACCCGCGAAGGCCGGGCCGAGGAGCTCGACCTCGACGACACCATTCGCCGTACCTCCGAGAACGGCGGTATGCTGGACCTGCGCCTGCGGCCTTCCCGGCGCAACAACGTCAAGGTGCTCCTTTTGCTGGATGCCGGCGGCTCTATGGATGACTATGTCACCCTCTGTTCCGAGCTGTTTTCCGCTGCCCGCTACGAGTTCAAGCATCTGGAAGCCTACTACTTCCACAACTGCCTCTACGAGTACGTCTGGCGCGACAACAACCGCCGCTTCACCGATCGCATCTCCACCTGGGATTTACTTCACAC
>RFHL01000917.1 GCA_003696875.1 Bacteroidota bacterium
ACGCGATCTACATCGCCACGCCTCCGGGCAGCCATGCCCGCTATGCCCTTCGGGCCGCCGAGCTAGGCAAGCCGGTCTATGTCGAGAAGCCGATGGCCCGGACCTGGACCGAGTGTCAGGAAATGGTGCAGGCCTTTGAAAAGGAGGACTTGCCTCTTTTCGTCGCCTATTACCGTCGGGCCTTACCCATGTTTCTGCATATCCGGGAGCAAATCCGGCAAGGGGCTATTGGGACCGTGCGAAGCGTACGCATCGTAATGACGAAGCCCTTGCAGCCGGACCTTATCGCCCGCAGTGAAACCAACTGGCGGGTTCTACCCGAGATTGCTGGAGGGGGATATTTTTTCGATCTGGCGGCACATCAGCTGGACTACCTGGACTTTTTATTTGGTCCCATCGTGGAGGCAGGCGGGATGGCCACCAACCAGGCCGGTCAGTATCCGGCCGAGGATATCGTGAGCGGGTATTTCCGCCACGAAAGTGGGGTGTTGGGCCAGGGGTTGTGGTGCTTTTCCGGGCCCGAAGGGGCCGAGCAGGAGGAGACCATCATCACCGGTAGCCAGGGGGAGATCCGCTATTCAACCTTCGGGGCGCGTCGCTACCGGCTGTACCAGTCAGGTAGGGGCTGGCAGGATATCACCACTGATCCGCCTCCGGCTCACATTCAGGCTCCGCTGATTGCACAGGTCATCGCCACCTTGCGCGGCGAGGGGATCTGTCCCAGCACGGGCAAATCCGCCGCCCGTACCAGTTGGGTGATGGAGCAGATGGTTTATGGCTGACCAAGCCGGGCTTTTTGCCCCACAAAGCGTACCTTGCGGCGGTTTCCAATTTCTTTCCCATGCGCCCACGCCTCAAGATTTCGCCCCTCATCTCTTTGCAGGATGCCCGTTCCAGCGCCGCTGTCGGCTTTGATCTGATTGGTTTTTCGCTGGCCCGCGGCAGCGACCGCAAGCTGTCCCCAGCCACCGCCTGGAACATGGTACAGTGGCTCTCTGGTCCTGACATTGTCCTGGAAATGAATCAGGCCAGCCTTTCGGAATTACAAGAGCTGGACCAGCAATTTGCCTATCAATACGTGAGCCTGCCCTTGGCCGAGTGGAATGGGACGTTGCCCTCCGGGCTACCGGGCCTGATTTTGCGGGGTGACGAAAGCCAGGACCCTGAAACTCTTGAGGCCATCGCCTCGGCCGCGGCGGCTATTCAACTGCCGTTATTTTTCGAATTGTCCCTCTCTGGCCCCGACTCCGCAGCCCCTTTTTTGTCCCTTTTGCCCCAAAGCTTCCTGCATTTCCCAGACCCAGCCGCCGCGGTACAAGCCCTGCAGGATGCGCAATGGGTTCCCTACGGTTTTTCCTTGGGGCCAGAATGGGAAGAAGAGCCCGGGGTGCTCGACTATGAGCGC
>RFHL01000918.1 GCA_003696875.1 Bacteroidota bacterium
CTGCGGGACTACCTCTACATCAGCCTGGGGGGAAACCGCCACGGCCGCTGGCGCACCTATCTACACCTGCTGGTCACCATGCTGCTGGGGGGCTTGTGGCACGGCGCCGCCTGGCGCTTCGTGTTTTGGGGGGCGCTGCACGGCGTCGCGCTGGCCCTGAGCCGGCTGCTGGCCGACACCCGGGCCGATCTGGCCCGGCGCTACCACGCCTGGCTGGACCGTCTGGATGCGCGGGCCATCGCGCAGGCCGAAGCCGGCCTCACTCAGGCCGGCCCGGCCTGGGTACACCGCCTCCAATGGCTGAGTCAGGGCTGGCTGTCGCTAGCCCTGAGTGTCCTCCTCCACCTGGGTGGAGTCATCTTCACCTTCCACTTTGTGTGCTTCTGCTGGATCTTTTTCCGCGCCCCGACCTACGACCTCGCCTGGCAGATGGTCGAGCAGATCCTCTATCAGTTTCAGGGCAGCATTGCCTGGGAGGTCCTCAGCGGCTATCGCGAGGTCTTTCTGCTCATGCTGCTGGGCTATGTGCTGCACTTCATTCCGGAGGAAATCGACCGGACTGTGGCCCACCGCTTCATCCAGGCCCCGGTCGTAGTCAAGTCTCTGACTCTGGCTTTCGTCATCTGGCTGGTGATCCAGACCCGCAGCGCCGAGGTCCAGCCCTTTATCTACTTTCAGTTTTAGCGGCACCCGCTGTCCTGAATTATTCGTACCTTGGATATACATCAGCCAATTACACTATACCCCATGGGTGCCGAAAAACTTTCCCATACACTTTCCTACGCCGATTACCTGGACCTGCAAAGAACCAGCGAGACCAAGTACGAATACCACGATGGTTTTGTCGTTGCCATGGCGGGGGGAAGTCCCGAGCATGGCCTGATCGGGATGAATATGGGGTCAGAGGTTCGCTCAGCCATTAAATCTGGCCAGAAACCCTGCCGGGTCTTTAGCAGCGATGTGCGCATCCGGGTGGATGTCGCCAACCGGGCGTTTTACCCGGACCTCTCGGTGGTCTGCGGCGATCTGATACGAAGCGAGACCGATGCCCAGGCCCTGACCAATCCCATTCTGATTGTAGAGGTACTATCCGAAAGCACCGAAGGATATGATCGGGGGGAAAAGTTTTCCTACTACCGGCAGCTCCCCAGCTTGCAGGAATACGTGCTGATCAGCCAGGCC
>RFHL01000919.1 GCA_003696875.1 Bacteroidota bacterium
ACAACTTTACCCGCTGGCTCGCGGCCCACTTTGGCCGCACCGGCGTGCGGGTCAATGCCATGGCCCCGGGCTTTTTCCTCACCGACCAGAATCGCTTCCTGCTCACCGACGAGCAGACCGGCGCGCTCACCGCCCGCGGCCATCAGATCATCAGCCAAACACCTATGGGACGTTTTGGGGAGGTCGAAGACCTCACGGGGACCCTGCTTTTTTTGCTGTCGGACCTCTCGGCCTTCATGACCGGCGCCATCGTGCCGGTGGATGGGGGATTCACCGCCTTTGGGCGGGTGTGAGGGGGTTCGCTGTTCCTGGTTCGTTGTTCCTGGTTCAAGAATCTGCGGTGTCTATTGACGGGTGTCAACCGCTATTCCCCTACCCCCACACAGCTCACCGTAATCTCATCCCCCAGGCAGGGATCATTTACCGGCTCCCAGTCCAGGCGGACTGCGAGGGGGTAGCCTTGGTCCTCCAGGGCGTCCAGGACCTCCTGGGGGAGGTCGGCATAGGCGATGCGATAGGTGGTATCGGCCAGCTCGATGAAGTAGCCGCCGCAGCAGGCGCAGCGGCGGGGATCCAGGCCGGTGATGAGGCCGGTATCTTCGCAGGTGGTTTCGGCCGGCGTACAGCCGACCCAGGTCAGGCAGGCGAAGAAAAGGAGGATGAATGCTTTTTGCATGGGGAATGGGGCTTTGGGAGAAAGACGAAGGCGGGGGCGAGAACGCTGGTTGGGGCGATGATGAAAAGCCCTCATAAGGGTTTGGAACCCTTATGAGGGCTAGATACAACCTCACTCTCAAAAGGCAATTTCCACTCCGTCATCTGCCTCACCCTGATGACTGGAAATAAACGCCTCTCTGCTTCCATACCACGCCAACACATCTGACCGAGCTAATTGAGTCGGCTGTTCACTCAATATTGCTCGGTAAGAGGAATGAGGCCAGTCTCCTGGGTTGACACAAAACCCATGACGAACCGGATTATGGTGTAGGTAAAACACCAATCGAAAAAAATAGTCCATTTCTTCAATCTCCTTGCGACGAAGGAAGCGCAGGAACAAACTCCCTTTCCGCTGAAAGCGCTTATTGTATGCCTGGGTGTACCCATTTAGCAGATGTTTAAACTGAAGCATCACAAAATCATGAACCAATATTCCTCCCTGTTCATCCAAAACCTTCGGACGTTGGCGGCCTTCTTCGGACAGAATACTTAAATGGGTCATCAAGTCTGGCTCTTCCCCCACCTGCACAAGCAGATGAAAATGGTTAGGCATGAGGCAGTATGCATAGGTTTTTACCACCGGAGCCACATAATCTGCATATCGCTGAAGGAAGTATCGGTAATTCTCATGCTCCCGAAACAGGTTTTCAGACCCTACCGCATGATGGTACACATGAAAATACTTCCCGGCTTCGAATAGCACGCTCTCCTTCATATACCCCTTTAAATGATGCAAAAAATAGAAAAGCTCCTCCTGAGGGGCAAAATGTTGCCGGAAAAACCCTCATTCGAAAAGCCCTCATAAGGGTTTGGAACCCTTATGAGGGCTAGGGGAAAGAAGGGCTCATCACGCATCAGGCTTCGCCACAATCCCCATCTGCTGCATCAGGAAGGTCGCATTCAGGTTTTGAGAAATGCCGTCGCGCAGACGGTAGTCGAAGACGAGGCGGTCGTCGTGGATCTCGACCTCGAAGCGCTTGTTGCGGGCCTGCCCGGGATAGGCCTCGGCCAGGGTGCCGAGGGAGAGGTCGTGGGTGGCGATGAGCCCCACGCCCCGCAGCCGGATCAGCTGCTCGATGAAGCCCCGGGAGCCCTCCTGCTTGTCGCGAGAGTTGGTCCCGCGCAGCATTTCGTCCACGATCACAAAGACCGAGCGGCCTTCCTTGAGCTTGTCGATGATGGCCTTGAGCTGCTTGAGCTCGGCGTAGAAGTAAGACTCATGGTTGTAGAGCGAATCGCTGGCCCGGATGGAGGTAATCAGCTCGATGGGGACCACCCGGCAAGTCCGGGCGCAGACCGGCGCTCCCGCCATGGCGAGCAGCAGGTTGACCCCGACGGTGCGGAGAAAGGTGCTCTTGCCGGCCATATTGGCGCCGGTGATGATGAGAAACTCACCCGGCCGTCCGATGTCGAGCGTATTGTCGACCCGGGTATCCGGGTCCAGGAGGGGGTGGCCGAGACCTTCGGCTTCGTAGTGAAAATCTCCCTCCCCTACTTCCGGCCAGGCAAAGTCCGGCCGATTGGCGGCGAGGCGGGCCAGGCTCACCAGGGCATCGGCTTCGGCCACGACCTCAAACCACTGGTCCAGCTCATCCCGGTGGCGGGCCCGCCACTGCTCCAGCTTGTAGCGGTACCGCAAGTCCCAGAGCATCACGCCGTTGAGAACCACACCGGCGACCATGTTCAATCGCTGGTCCAGCATATAAGAGAGGCTGCTCAGCCGCTGAATGGCCTCCGGGGCGGTGCCTTCCTCCGTTTGAAGGGCCGCCTGCAAAGCCTGCAAATGGACGCTCTGCGCCTCCAGCGCCGTCACTTTGGCCAGCAGGCTGGCATAGGTTTGCAGCAGGCGCGACTTGCGCCCCACCTGTAGCTGTTCATTCCCGGTGGCCTTGAGGTGCTGTCCCACGATGCCGAGGTTGCCAAAAAACAGCGCCAAAGGGACCCAGCCAGACAGGTACCAGCCCCCAAACAGGTCCCGCAGGACCGGCAGGTCGGGTACGATCCAGAGGGCAAAGCTGAGGAAAAAGATCCAGGGCATAAAGCGGATCAGGGCCGGGTACCAGCGGTGTTCCAGAAAAGTGGTGGGGCCCTCGACCCATTCCCGCAGGGATTTGGGGTCCTCGGCGGCCTCGGGATGTTCCCGGCCGGTGGCTTCGAAGTCCAGTTGCCAGTCCAGCTGGGGGGCGAGTTCGCGCACGGCGGCCTGTCG
>RFHL01000920.1 GCA_003696875.1 Bacteroidota bacterium
AAGATGTGTATGTCGATCTGCTGCGCTGGGCCACGGTCCTCTCTCCCCAGGGGCGACAGGTGGGCTTTGCGCGGGCCGAGGCTGACCTGGAGTACAAACTGATGTCGGCCATCCGCAAGCAGGTACGGGTAGAGCCAGGCATCGTGGCCCTGCTGCAGGGGCATGGTGAACTACCCGCCGAGGCCGTTCCCGACCTCGCCGCCGAGATTCAGACCTCCTATCAGCTCTATACCCTGGATCTCAGCAAAACCCCCAACTACGAGATCAGTCCCCGGATTGATGTGCTGCTGGTCCTGCAACCCACCCGCCCCTTTTCGGAGCGGGACAAGTACGAGCTGGACCAGCACCTCATGCGCGGCGGGCGCATCCTCTGGGTCTTTGACCAGGAACAGGTCGATATGGACATGTATCGCAAACAGTCGGCCCTCAGCCAGCTCTACGAGCTGAACCTCGACGACCTCTTTATGCGCTACGGCCTCAAGGTCAACTACGACCTGATCCAGGACCAGAACTGCGAACTCACTGAGGTCTTCCAGACCGATGCCGAAGGCGGCAACTTTGTCTCCAAGCGCTGGCTTTTCTACCCCATGGTCACGGCCTTTCCCGTCCACCCCATCAGCCGCAATGTGGACGCCGTGCTGCTGCGCTATGCGGCAAGCATTGACACCTTTTTCCAGGAAGGCGTACGCAAGTCGGTTTTTCTGCAAAGTTCTCCCCAGAGCCGGACCATTCAGGGTCAGCAGTTTATCGACCTCAATGCCTACCTGCAGACGCCGCCGCCGGAGGCGCTGTTCAACCAGGGACCCCAGATCGCAGGCGTCCTTGCCGAGGGGATTTTCCAGTCCCTCTTTGTGGGCCGCGAAGTGCCCACCGACTCCCTGGCTCCCAATCCGCCCCCGGCGCGATTTGGTCCCCAAAACAACCCCATTGCGCCCGGCGCTTTTGCCGTCATCGCCGACGGCGAGTTTGTCCAGGGCAAGCTCTTCCAGGGGCAGCGCGGCTACATGCCCTATGACAACAAAAACATGGTGATGAACGCCATCGACTACCTAGCCGGAGACGAGACCCTGACCCGCATCCGTGCCAAGGAGGTGGTCATGCGCCGGCTCAACTTCGACAAGGTCCAGGGGCGTACCGGGACCATCCGCTTCCTAACCATCGGGTTGCCCTTGCTGCTCATTGTAGGGGCCGGACTGGGACGCGCCTTCCTGCGCCGCCGCCGCTATGGACGGCGGGTGTCATGACCGATCTCCGCGCAGCACCCCAATGATGTGGGCCGGACTGGGTTCGCGACGCAGGTTGAGCCAGAAGAGAAAGCGCCGCAAATAGCTCTGCGGAATCAGGATCAGATACGCAATGCGTAAGGCCCGGCGATCAGCCCGGTCCATACAGCGGTTCTGACCGGGGAGATCACAGCTGGTGATGCGACGGGCCAGCCACCAGGCGTGGCTGCGAGCGGCCCGCAGGCCCAGCCGGGCCAGGCCTTCATCTACCCGACCGCCCAGGCGGTCGAGTACCCGCAAGCCCGGGGAGATGGCCCCCAGCTGGTCCTGTACCTCATCGACCATCTCGCCCAGGAGGCGATTGATCTCCAGAAAGTCGGCTTTCAGATCAGGCAGCAATTCCCCTGGCGCCGTCTCGGCGGCGGCGATGCCCAGATCCAGATTGATGTGGGCATTCATGCCCAGCATGAGGTGTTGCATCACGCTCAGCCCGTGCCAGTCACTCATCTCGAAGGCAATCTGCCAGACACGGGTGGGATTCTTGCCCGCTTGCCAGTCCTCGAAGGCTTCCAGATAGCGGTTGGCGAAGCGCACATCCAGGGTCTCCATCTGGGGACCGTTGGCGAAGCGGCCCTCGTCGATGCCATCCCGCACCGCGACGGTTACGGCGCGATACAAGCAGGGGAAATAGCCCAGCCGGCTATTTTGGGCCTGCGCCCAATCAATGATCTCATCCAGCTGTGAGATGACTTCGTCAATGGTGGTAGCAGCCACGGGATCGGTTCATCCGTGAGAGAGGGCTATTCCGGTTCAATCCAGATGACCTCTCCAGTATTGTTGATATAGGCAAATCGGCGGTCATAGTCGTTGTGCACCGGGCCAAGCTGTACCTTGGCCACGCCGCCGTGAAAGTAATCCACCCAGCGAAACTCAAAGCCGGTCATCCGGCTAAAGGAGCCATCTATGTACGCCCAGAGGCCTCCCTGCTTGACGGCAGCGATGCCTTCGCTGAAGCCCTTGGCGTCTTCGTACACCGGATTCACCACAAACGCCCCCTTTGCATTGATAAAGCCCCACTTTCCGCCGGTCAGCTCCGTGGGGCCTGGGACCTCCGGGAAGTTGACGAGGTCGCCCAGTTTGCTGCCCACCAAAGCCGGGCACATGCCGTTGCCAAAGCGCCCCAGCCGGTCAAACACGAAGGCATCTTCGTTGAAGGCGGCCCGGCCGCGATGGTCAATCAAAATATAGCGACGGCGGTCGGCCTCGGAGAGGG
>RFHL01000921.1 GCA_003696875.1 Bacteroidota bacterium
ATCATGGCCCTCATGACGGGTGGTATGGCCACCATCGCCGGCGGCGTCTTCGCCGCCTATATCGGGTACCTCGGCGGAGCCGACCCGGTGCAGCAACAGCTTTTTGCCACCCACCTGCTCACGGCCTCCATCATGTCGGCTCCGGCGGCGCTGGTCGCCGCCAAGATGCTGGTGCCCGAGACCGAGACCATCAACCAGGAAATCAAGGTCCCTAAGGAGCGCCTTGGAACCAACATCCTCGAAGCCATCTCCAATGGCACCACCGACGGTCTGAAGCTCGCCGTGAATGTAGGCGTTATGCTGCTGGCCTTCATCGCCCTCATGGCGATGCTCAACTATGTCTTCACCGATCTGATTGGCAACTGGACCGGCCTCAACGAGTATGTGCGCAATAGCACCGAAGGGCGCTTTTCCGGCTTCAACCTGCAATATATTCTGGGTCTGGCTTTCTCCCCCATCGCCTGGTTGCTGGGCGTGCCTGCGGCCGATATGCTGGTGGTAGGGCAGTTGCTGGGCGAAAAAACCATCCTCAACGAGTTTGTGGCCTACACCTCTCTGGGGACGGTGAAGTCGGTCGGTGTCGTGACCCACATGAAGTCGGTCATCATCGCGACCTATGCCCTTTGTGGTTTTGCCAATTTTGCCTCCATCGGGATTCAGATCGGGGGCATCGGAGCCCTGGCTCCCAATCAGCGGGCGGTACTCTCTCAGCTGGGGATGCGGGCCCTCCTGGGCGGAACGGTGGCGGCCTTTCTCACCGCCGCCATTGCCGGCATGATGGTATCGGTATAAAAAAAAGCACCCCGCCACCTATTGGTGACGGGGCCCGGCTAATACTGCTATGTAAAAACCTAATGCAGTCTTGAGCTTGTCCGATCGGAGCAAGCCATACGCTATTTTCCTACCAGGGCTTGATGGCGGGCTTCCCAGAGGAAGACCGGCCGGCGCCCGGCATATTTGCCATTGATATAGAAGTAAAAGTGGTGGCCTTCCTCGGCCACAAGGAGCATTTGCTGGCCCAGCTGGACCTGGAGATAGGCACTGAGCGGATGTCCATCCGCAAGGAGCTCGGATACCAGATGGGCATTTCCGGCTACCCGGATAGACTTGCCTCCCGAAAGGGGGAGCTGCAGTTCCCAGGAGGCTGCTTGGGGGCTTTCCCCCGGCGGCGTCATCAGGGCGGCCAGCCCTGCGAGTGGCGGATTGCCCCGCAGCTGGGCAAGTTGCAGGCTATCGGCCCAGCGGCCGGCCATCAGGATCTGGCCATCGGGGCTCAAGCCCAGAGATAAGATACGATCCTTGGTACAGCCGCCCAGATCCGTAAAATGCTGGATCCCATCGCGTCCGAAGGTGCGGTCCCGGCGTCCCCATTCGTCGATGCGAATCAAGAAGGGGCGATAATGACTGGTCCCGGCGAGCAGCAGGTTGCCGTCAGGCTGCTGAAGGACGGCTTGGAGGTAGGCGTTGGGTCCTGCCGAGTAGGTACGGTAGCCTTGGGCATCTACGCGGGGATCGGGACGCCCCTGAGGCGTCAGGCGGTACAGCACCGGGCTAAAACCCGTACCGGTGCGGGCATGGCCCGCGAGGATCAGGGACCCATCTGCCAGGGGTTGGATCTGCCGGAGGAAGGCGTGCTCATCGCCTGGTGCCAGCAACACCTTGCCTTGCTGTCCCCAGTGGGGATCAGGTTGTCCCGTATCTGAGAGGCGTATGGCGGCAAATTGGGTAAAGTTTCCCGAGCGGGTTTCTGCGCCCAGAATGAAGCCGCCTTGGGCATCAAGGCGGGCATCCTGACAGACCTCTTGTCCGGAGAGCGTCAGCATACGGTGCCCGCCATGACCGAAAGCCCGGTCAAGCCGCCCGTCGGGCCGCAGCCGTACGGCAAATAGAAAGCGATTGCCATCGGCTTTCTGGCCATGCCCCGCGATCCAGAGGCGGCCTTCACGGTCGATTTGCCCCTTGATCGCGGTAGCCTCGGTCCCCAGGTCCAGCAGCTTCATGCCTCCCTGGCCAAATCGGGCGTCCAGGTCGCCCTGGACGGTGAGCTGGATGATCAGGGGCTTTTCCCCTTGCTGAGCGAGGAGGAGGTAGCCGCCCTCGGGGAGGAAGATCACATCTTGCACGGACTCGATCCGTGCCGGGAGGGAAAAGGTGTCTGTCGGGGCAGCCTGGCTACGGGAGAGGCGCCAGAGGTACAGGGTTTTTTCGCCAGATACGTAGGTGATCAGTTGCCGCCCGCCCGGAGACACCCGGACCCAGTCGCTTTCTGCTCCCAAGGAGGGAATCAGGGCCTGCGTACCTTCCGCCCCAAAGTCTGGGTCCGCTTGCCCGATTTGCTGCCCTTGGGCCGCCTGAAACAGGCTTCCGCAGAGGAGGAGCAGAATCGATGGAAGAACGCGTGTGAACATGGTGCCTTTTAGGATTGCTTCTTACATGAAGGAGCAGGCTGACAGCAAAGAATGCGCCTACAAGGTAGCCGTAATTCTAACGCTGGCTCACAGAGGCTTTCTGAATGGCAGCTTTTTGGCCATGAACGGACACATAGGCCCGACGACATGTTTTCGCGGCTTGTCAAGTGTTGGGGGGCATGTTCCGCTTCAGGATGGCAACTGACAGGGGGCGATTCTTACTACAGCTGTGGCACGTTCTAGCGACTAGACCGGGGATTTTCTTGCCTGAGAAAAGGTCCGCCGCCGCCCATGCATTTGCCCTATGCTTCTCGTATTTTCCTCGGGGGCACTCCAAACTCCTGGGTGAAGGTCCGTGAAAAATAGGATGGGTCAGAAAAGCCGACTTCGTAGGCTATTTCGGTCACCTGCAGGTCACTATAGAGCAGCAGGTGACGGGCCTGATGCAGGTGGTATCGCCTGATGTAGCGCGAAACCGACAGACCGGTCAGGGCATTGAGCTTGCGATACAGGCTAGAGCGACTCATGCCGATGGCCTGGCACAGCTCATGCAGGCCAAAGGTGTGGTCGTGCAGGTGCTGGTGGATGCTGGCATTGACCTGCTGAATAAAATCGTCTTCCTGCTGATACGCCAGAGCCGGCTCGGTGGCTTGTTGAAGGTCGGTGTAACGAGCCTGGAGGGTACGGCGCAGTTGCAGGAGCTTTTCCAGCCGTACAAATAGCTCTCTGGGGTGGAAAGGTTTGGCCAGATAGGCGTCAGCGCCCCTCGATAGCCCTTCGATACGGGCTTCATGGTCGGCTTTGGCCGGTAGGAGGATGATGGGGATGTGGCTGGTTCGGGGATCCGTTTTCAGGCTTTGGCACACTTCGAAGCCATCTTTGAGGGGCATCATCACATCGCTGATGATGAGGTCCGGTACCTGGTCCAGCGCGATCGCTATCCCTGCTTGCCCATTTCGGGCAATGAGCAGGGTGTAGTGGTTTTCCTGGCTGCCCACCAGATACTCCACCAGATCCGGGTTGTCCTCAATGATGAGGAGGCTGGGAAGTTCGCCCGATGAGACTCCCGGTGTGGCAGAGAAATCCTCCGCAGTAAGCGGACTGGTCAGCTTTTCAACCCAGTTTTCACGTTTTGGCCTTGCGTCTGCTGTTGCCAGCGGGGCCATTTGGGTGATCGGTAGCTGGATGCGAAAGGTGGTGCCGTGTCCCGGCTTGCTTTCAACTTTGATTTCCCCATGCATCAGCTGGATTAGCTCTCGGACCGGGGAGAGGCCGATCCCCGTTCCTTTATGTTGACGGGTACTGGACGCATCGACCTGATAGAATCGGTCAAAAACCCGGGGCAAGTCCTCCGGAGGGATGCCCACGCCGGTATCGGCGATGGTGATACTCAAACTGGAAGGCTCGGCCGATGCCACCTGCACCGAGATCTGCCCCCTTTCAGGGGTAAACTTGATGGCGTTGGAGAGCAGGTTGTACAGAACCTGCAACAGCTTGTCCCGATCAAAATCCATGACCAGATGATGGGCATCTGCCAGGACGTGCAGGCTTGGCTGCTTGCTTTCGGCCAGAAAGCGAAACGACTCCACCAGATTTTTTAAAAAAACCGTGAGTTTTGGATAAGCGGAGAAAGGCTACCCTCTAATCGGCTGTTTATCAAGTGTTTGAATGTCATCCTGAGCCAGCCCGAAGGGCGCCAGCGAAGGACCTAATAG
>RFHL01000007.1 GCA_003696875.1 Bacteroidota bacterium
GCAGCCGGTGGCGCTTGGCTTGTGGGGCCAGCCGGAAGCACACGTGGGCTTCGTCCGGGATGGGGCCGCGCCGGGCCTGCCCCAGCAGCTGGGTGTAGTAAAAGGCCAGATGCCGGGAGGAGAGGGCGTTGAGGTCGTCCTGGGCGTGGCGGAACTGCTCCAAAAAGGCAATGAAAAGCCCGATCTCGGGCTTATGATCGGCTTTTTCCTGCAGAGAGCGTTCGAAATGCTCCTGGAAATGGACCACCAGAAAGCTCAGGGTATTGAAAAATCCCCGGTAGAGGAGACGGGTCTGCACGAGGGCTGCATCAATCTTCTCCAGCCAATTGGCGCCTTTGTAGATGTGGCGTTCCGGCTTGATGGTCAGATCCACTTGCCAGAGGGTATGAAAGCCCTCGTAGTCCAGCCCCAGGGCTTCGCCCAGGGCATCCTTGGCGGCGGCCCCCCGATCAATGGTGATCAGCTCTGCCAACTGGTGGCGAAGGCGGGTTTCGATCACATTGTGCAGCTCCTGGTACAGCTTGTGTTCCAGGCCGCGATCATGCAGGTTGATGCGGGCTGCTTGCCGAAACCAGCTGTCGACTTGCCGCGCAATCCCCAGTATCAGCTGGCACAGGCTCAGCAGATGCCCGTATTTCTCCAGCTCCTGGTAGCTCTGGCTGATGGCCTGTACCAGCCGTTGTTGCTCCAACTCCAGCGCCTCCAGGTCGGTGCTGATGATGCTGGCCAGGATAACGCTGATGTCGGTGGTGAAAAAGGACTCCCAGGACCCGGTAGCCTCGTCGGCATCATTGTAGTGACGGACCAGGCGGGCATACTCGGCCGTATAGGCCAGCAACTGGGGCAGGCTGCGGTCATCGATCCGGACATAGTCAGGGAGCAGGGCCGGGAGGGTCCGTTGGGACCGTGAGGTCCCGGTACTGGAAAAACTGAGGCGTTCTGGGGTGTGTTGCTCCATATCAATGGCCTGGCGGAGAAAAAGGGCGGGGGAAAGAATCAGGCAACGTCGGTGACGTTGGTGCCCTCAATTTTGTAGAAGGGATAGACGATGTTGCTACGGACGTTGACTGTTTTGATGAGGTAATGCAAGGTCACGCGGATGATGCCTTCTGCCTCATCGCTGGGGTCCAGCTCGATGTCTTCCAACTCAATGCGGGGCTCAAAAAAGAGCACCGCCGTCCGGATCATGTCCTTGATCAGATAGCGGGTGGGGCCCGTGAGCGGCTCAAAGATCAGGCTGTGGAGGTCACATCCGTACTTGGGCTTGGTGGGGCGCTCGCCCGGCATGGTCGAGAGCAGGATGATCAGACTCTGCCGGATGTCTTCCTCGTCTGAGACCATCTCCAGACGGGCACTGTTGGCATCAAAGCGCGGAGGGAAGCTCCACCCGGTACCTAAAAATGATTTGGGACGATCCATACCTAGGTTTCTGTTGATCTGCCGATTAAACTGTCTTATGTTTCGCTTCTCGCTTCTCGCTTCTCGCTTCTCGCTTCTCGCTTCTAATTAATCATCACCATAGCGCCCTTGACGGTGGTCTGCCCGCCGGCCTTTAGCTCGGCGGTCGCCGAGCCTTCCGCCTTGAAGCCCGTTTGTCCTTTGAGGGTTACGTTCATCCCCTCTCCGCTCAGATCTTGAGTGGCCTTCAGCGTGAGGCCCTGCTGGGCCTCAAGGCTGATGTTGCCGGTTGCCTTTATGTTGATGTCCTTGGGGGACTCCATGGTGATGCCGCTTTCGGCCATTTCGAGCTTGTTACCATTCTGATCCTCAATGAGAATTGTCTTCTGGTCCTCATCCATGACAATTTTGTTCCCGGCCGGAGTCATCAGGGTGAGGATCTTTTTTACATCTTCAAATTCGATTTTAAGCTGGTTCTTCGATACGAAGGCTTTGAAGGTGTTCTCTTCGTCAGCGGTATAGGGAGGGGCTTTTTGGCCGTTATAGAGCATGCCCAGGATCACTGGATTACGAGGATCCTGGTTCAGGAAGCCGACCAGGACTTCATCTCCTAACTCAGGCAGGAAAAAGGAACCGGCATTATTGGTGGCATAGAGGTGGGTCATACGTGCCCATATGGATTCATTCGTGTTTATGGTAGGAATCTGAACCTTGATGCGGTGTCTGCCGTCAGGATCTTCTTGGATTTGCTGAACGACGCCGACCTGCAAACCTTGTATGGAGGGAAGTACCACACTAGCGGCCGGGTCATCGACATCCTGGTGCTGCTCAAACAGCCAAGCCTGGTTCAGCCCCAAGGTGGCATGGGTGACCCAGTTGGCATCTTTGACCACATGCCGCACTCCGGAGATAAAGGCATTTCCATTGAAGCGGGCACCCAGTCCGGCGAGCTCAATGAGGCTATTGGGCTTGGCCTTGGCCGAACCCTGGAAGGTGACGGTACCCTGAATTCGCGACAGCCGGGCTCGAAGCAGGCGGGCATCGGCCCAGGCCTTGAGTTCTTCCGAGGGCAATGTGGCCGGCGTGTTCCAGGTATAGGTTGGATCACCCAGAACCTGAGCCAGATTGCTGCCCGAGATATTTCCTTGGCTATTGACGGATGGTTCAGAAGAGGTCGATTCCACCATCGACATATTGCTGTCGTCCCAACTCCTGGTAAGAACATTTCCATATTGTTCGCGGGCGTCTACATCCAGTTTGATGCCCACCATATCACGGCCATACATAATGACAAGCTCAGGGCTGCCTGAAACATCAGGTTTTTTGACTTCGACCTTGGTATCGGTGACGTGTACCACCATGCCGTTGGCTTCTGCCCGCGTCATCATAAAGTCCCAGTCGGTGGCCTGGTATTGGACGACCATCGGGTATTGATAGGTGGTGGCCTCTACCTCTTTGCTGAGCCCGGCATTGCCCAGCAATTGGGAGATGATGTCGCTATCCTTCATCTGTTCAAAGTAGGCGTGCTTGCGGCCGTGGGTCATCTTGATGGCCATGGGGGCGCAGGTTACCTCCAGGAAGGAGTGTCGCCCATCGCGGATGCGGAGGGATTGTCCCAGCACAATGCCCTTGAAGATCGGCTCGGTTTCCCCATGATAGCCTGCCTTGATTTCGATCTGTGCACCTGGCTTGAAGGTGTCGGATTCGCTGATGGCAAAGTTGGACTCCACGGGGCTGCCATCCAGAATCTCCAGGGTTGCCCTGGGGATGCGGTTCAGCGACCGATCCACCTCTACGAGGCGTACCTGCATCGTATCCGGGATAGCCTGTCCTTCAGACAGGATTTCCACGGAGACCAGATCGTTTTGAGATGGTACAGGAGAGCTAGGCATAGGGGGCAGGCGGTGAGGAGATTAGCGTTCGAGGGGAGGGAAAATGAGTTGGCTACCTACCTCCAGGTCCCGGAAACTACTGAGGCTATTGGCCTCGGCGACCTGTAGGTAGTAAAGGGGGCTGCCGTAAAATTCCTGGCAGAGCAGGGGCAGGGCATCGCCCTGCCGGATGGTGCGAATCCGCGTCAGGTCGGGCGAGCGAGAGTCGCCCTTGAGCTCCCGCGCTTTGGGCGACAGGTGGCCTCGCAGGGTGAGCGAGGCCTTGGCCCGCAGAGGCGTGCCATCGGGCTTGAAGAGCTGGTACTCCACGCTCAGGCTCTGTAGTTTGCATTTAAAGCCAAATTCGCCCCACACCATAACGAGGTAGCGGGGCATGTGGATTTCCGACTCGTAGTCGTAGGCGACCTTCTCCAACTTCTCAATATAGGTCACCACATCGTCTTCCACCTCGGGGATCGCTCCCGTCCCGTCAAAGACCAGGTCAAAGGTGACCGTATCTTCTCCATAGCCTTGATTCTGGGCTGTATCGCCCTTGTCCGAGGCATTTTCCTCCTCGTTGAAGCGGACGGTCCGGCGATGCGAAAAGCGCTCCGGATTGATCGGGGCGACAAAGGTATCCGCATCCGAGGGGCGGCTGGGATTGTCGCCCGGATCCTCGGTGTAGGAAAATATGGTAAGAGCATCTTTTGCCATGGCTTCCGTTCTGGTTTGGGCGTGTTAGCGGCGCAGGCGTTCCTCCAACATCTCCCGCAGCTCTTCGCGACAGGCTTCAATGATTTCCCGCCGCAGTCGCTTGAGCGACTGGGTAGAAATTTCCTGAGACGAAGCGGTCGCATCTGTACTTTTGTTGACGTTGGCCCGGACGACCAACTCCTTGATTTCTATGGGCATAGGGGCTTAGTTTTTTCGGAAGGATTGAAAGACAAACTCCAGGGTTTCGGTCACGATGCCGTTTTGCTCAGCGTTGAAGTTGGAGACATTCCACTTAATGGGGTAGGCCTTGACAAAGGACCAAGACATCACGGCCTGCTGTTTTTCGTCCCGCAGTTCCACGATGATGTCGCGTAGCTCAATGGGGGCATTTAGGTCACCTTGCAGGGTACGGCTGCACCAGCTCGCCAGCTCGGAGCTTTCCTTGATCAGCCCGCGCTTCAGCACGAGGTTGCGGTACTTGGTGCGGCCTGGCACCCGATGTTTGTGGGTGTTGACTCCGCCTTCGGCAATTTCTTCCACCTCCATCTCGACTTCCAGCCCAGAGACTTCCTGAAACTCCGAGTCGTGTCCGGAGCTGGCTCCGCCGACCGTCACCGCGAAATTAAAGCCGGCGATCGGGAAGGTTTCGTTGTATCCGTTGCTTTCGTAGAGTGCCATGATCAGCGTAGGGCGTTATGCGTGGTGCATTGAGCGAAAAAAGTACTTCTTTTCTGACTTCTGACTTCTGACTTCTGACTTCTCCCCTCTGTTGAACGTAA
>RFHL01000922.1 GCA_003696875.1 Bacteroidota bacterium
ACGCTCAACGCTCAACGCTAAAACACCAGGGTGAAAATGGTACCTTCTCCAGCTACGGATTGGAGGTTGATGTTGCCGCGATGCATGCGCATGATTTGTTGGGACAGGGATAGCCCGATACCAGAGCCTTTTTTCTTGGTGGTGAAAAAAGGGATAAAAATCTTGTCGATGTATTCCTCATCAATGCCGGGGCCATTATCTCGGACCTGGATGAGGGTGCGCCCCTCGGCGGTGCGGGCTACCCGCAGCTCAATTTGGGGGTCTTCCTGGCCCACCAGGGCTTCCATCGCATTTTTGACCAGATTGATCAGGACCTGTTCGATCAGCTCGGCATCGGCTTTGATGGAAAAATCCGGTGGTACCTCAGGCCGCACAAAGGTGATCTGCCGCTTGCGTAGCTCCGGCTTGAGCAGGGCACATACTCGCCCGACGATCTCGCCGGGATTCACGGCCTGGAAATTGGGCTTCTGGATACGCGTGAGGCTGCGGTAGGCATGCACAAAGTGCAGCAGGCCCTTGGAACGGCTTTCGATGGTCTGAATACTCTGCAGGATGTCGTCGGCATCTTCTTCCTCCAGTTCGGCCAGGTTGCGACGTTGGCCGGTCTCATCGGCGAGCAGGCTATGCACCACCCGGGTAAGGGAGATGATGGGCGTAACCGAGTTCATGATCTCATGGGTCAGCACGCGGATCAGCTTTTGCCAGGTCTCGATCTCCCGGGTGTCCAGTTCCGAGCGAATGTCCTGCAGCGAAACCAGTTTGTAGCGTACCTCCTGAAGCTTAAACTCGGTAGCTCGCAGCGAGATGTTCAGCAACTCGTCGTTGATCACCGTTTTGACCAGCTTGGGCTCCCCGGTATTCAGGGCCTGAATGGCTTCGAGCAACTTAGGGTCCACCCGATCCAGAATCCGCACATTGCTCATGTAGGGGCGATCCAACAGGCGCTGGCAGGCCTGGTTCATCAGGAAAATCTCGCCATCATCCCCGTAGCAGATCAGTGCGACCGAGACATGCTCAATCACATTCTGCAGGTATAGGTAATGAGATTCCTTTTCGGCCCGCAGCTCCTGATACCCAACCATGATCTGGTTAAAGGCATCCTTGAGACCAGCAAAAGACTTGCCCCGCAACTCCCGGGTGAAGGTATGGGTGAAGTCCTTGTGCTTGATGGCGAGCAGGAAGCTCTGCAAGTCGCGGTTAGTTTTCTCTACGTAGTGGATCAGCTCCATGATCAGCCCCCCGACCACCAGCAGCAAAAAGATGCGGGTCATAGGCCAGTTTTCCTGCGCCCACACGCGCTGGATCAGGTACATCGCTCCGCAGATCAGCAGGATGCGCACCACCACACGGATACGAAAGCTTTTCCAAAACATCAAAGGCCGTACTTATTCATTTTCCGGTAGAGGGTCGTCCGGCCCAGGCCGAGTTCCTTGGCGGCCTTGCTGATGTTGCCGCCATGCTTGGAGATGGCTTGCCGGATGGCGGTTTTTTCCACTTCTTCCAGGTTGAAGTCTGTTTCCTGCGTGGGCATGTTGGGGGCGAAAGGGGCACTGCTTTCGTCGGGTATGATGCCATCGGTATCCTCCATGATGACGGCCCGCTCCAGGGCATGCTCCAGTTCGCGGATGTTGCCCGGCCAGCCATACTGATTCATGCGGTCCAGCACGGCCGGCGAGAGCCGGAAGCCTTCCCGCTGGTATTTGTCGGTATAGATCTGGAGGAAATGCTGGGCGAGCAGCGGAATATCCCCCTGTCGCTCCCGCAGGGGCGGGAGGGTGATCTCCACCGTATTGATCCGGTAGAGAAGGTCCTGCCGGAAAGTCTTCTCCTGCACCATCTGGTGCAGGGGCATGTTGGTGGCACAAACGAGGCGCACATCCACCTGCTGGGGCCGGTTGGCCCCCACGCGGGTGATGGTCCGGCTCTGCAGGGCCGTGAGCAACTTGGCCTGCAGGGCCAGTGAGAGGTTGCCGATCTCGTCCAGGAAGAGCGTACCCCCCTGGGCCGCTTCAAAGCGGCCCGCGCGGTCTTCGCGGGCATCGGTAAAAGCTCCCTTCAC
>RFHL01000923.1 GCA_003696875.1 Bacteroidota bacterium
ACTGAACAGTTGCTGGGCGAGTTGGCCCGGGTAGGTGTGGCCACTGCCGATATCAGCCCGGGGCTGGAGGACCCCGCCTTCCAGAATCAGCCCTACGATACCCACCCCAATAGCCGGGCCCACCGGCACTTTGCCCAGGCCTTGTTACCCCATTTGCCTCCGCCAAGCGCACATCCATGACCTCTTTCCGGCTCGGCAGCCTCTGGCTGCTGATCATGCTGATTACGGGCCTGTTGGGCTGGCAGGCCAGCCGGCTGCCTTACCGCTATGCCGTGGCCGACCTGTTTCCTGCCGGAGACAGCACCGTTCAGGCTTACGAAGCCCTACAGGCCGCCTTTGCCGATTCCAATCAGTATATGGCCCTGGGGATTCATACACCGGATGGCGTTTTTCAAGGAGATTTTCTCCCGCGGTTGGACAGCCTGAGCGTGGCCATCCCGCAGTTGTCTGGGGTGGTGAGTGTCTCTTCCCTCACCACGGAGCGCTTTCTGCGGGCCGATCCGTTGGGCTGGCAGCAGGAACTGCCCCTGGTGCATCCATTCCAGCCGGCGCGTTACGCGCGGGATTCGGCCTGGCTGCTGGCGATGCCGCCCATACGCTACACCTTCCTGTCGCCCGATGCTCGTACCTCGGCACTTTATCTCAAGCTGACTCCCGGCCTGGGCCGGGCGGGGCTTTCTCAACTAGTAGGCCAGATCGACAGCTTGACGCAGCGGTACCGCCTGCTCCAGACAGCACTGACTGGCGGACCCTACTCCGCCTTCCGGCAAGAGCAGTTGCTGCAACAGGATATGTGGCGTATGGGGGCGATCAGCTTGCTCTGGGTGCTGGCCATGCTCTGGCTGGCCTTTCGACGCTGGTGGGGCGTGGTCCTGCCGTTGCTCATCATCGGGCTCAGTGTCCTCTGGACCCTCGGCCTGATGAAGTTGCTCGGGGGAGCCCTCAACCTGATGACCATCCTGCTGCCTACCCTGCTCTTTGTCGTAGGCACCTCAGATGTGATCCATCTGCTGATGCACTATCGGGAAGCCCTGAGCGAAGGCATGTCTCCCTTGGCGGCCGTGCGGCATAGCCGGCGCTCGGTGGGGCTGGCTCTTTTTCTGACCTCCTTTACCACGGCGCTGGGCTTTCTGATGTTGCGATTTACTGCTGGGGGACCCTTTGGGGAACTGGGCATCTATACAGCCCTCGGAGTAGGGGTCGCCTATGGACTTACCATGGGACTCATCCCCCCCTTGTTGCCCTTTTTGGCGGTGCCGACCCGCCTGGGGCGATCCTTGCGCTGGGAGGGCTGGTACCACTTGTTTCAATACCGCCGTCACCTGCGGAGGGCTGCGTTGGTCCTTGCGGCACTGGCCCTACCAGGCCTTCTGGCGCTACAGACCGATGCCTTTTTCAGCCGGGAGCTTCGCGGCCATACGGCCGAGGCCCGTGAGCTAGATTTTTTTGAAACCTATCTGGGGGGGACGCGCCCCTTCCTCCTGGGGTTCTCCGTGCCGGAAGGCCAGAATCTGTGGACGCCCGACAAGGTCCGGGCCATGGCCCGGGTAGAGGATTACCTCGTGACCCACTACGGCCTGAACCGGCCCTACTCCCTTATAGGGGACTTGCGGGCGGTGCACAGCTCTATGCACCGGGCCCGCCCGGAAGCATTTCGTCTTCCCGAGCCGGAGGGGGAATTGGCCAACCTGATTGCCTACTACCGGCTGTACACCGACTCGACCCGCAGCCGGCCCTTTCTGACCCCCGACGGCCGCATGGCCCGCCTGACAGGGACCCTGCCCGACCTGGGCTTGCAGGAAATGGAACGCCTTCATGCCGGCTTTCGGGCCTACCTGGCCAGGGATCCCCTTCCCGACGGCCTGCGGCTCACCCTTAGTGGAGCGGCCGAGTTGCTGGATCAGAGCCACCGCCTCTTTGTGCGGCGGATGGGCGGTGGCTTGCTATTGGCCTTGGGGGTGGTCTCCCTGATGATGGGCCTTCTCTTCCGCTCATGGCGCATGGCATTCCTGGCCATGATCCCCAACCTGCTCCCCCTGTTGGTGATTGCAGGTGGGATGGGCTTGTTGGGGGTCGGGCTCAACATGTCTACCGCCATCATCTTTACGGTCAGCTTTGGCATCGCCGTGGATGACAGCATCCATTTCCTGAGCCGATTGTATGTGGAGCAAAAAGCCGGGAAGTCCTTGCCGCTGGCCTTGCGGCGCACCTGGCTCTCCACCGGGCGGGCCATGCTCTGGACGTCTGGAATTCTTATCGGGGGCTTTCTGGCTTTGCTGGGGTCCAGCTTCGAAGGCACCTGGCTGACCGGCCTGTTGGTGTCGCTGATCCTGCTGCTGGCGCTGGGGGGAGACTTGCTTTTGCTTCCGGTCTTATTGTTAGGCCGAAAAAAGAATCAGGGCAGCAAGGCAAAGAGGATCTGAACGAAGACGATCTTGGTGATCAGGGCAATAGGAAACATGACCGTATAGCCGAAGTTGGGCAACTGGTTGCGCGATTGCTGTACGGCAAAATCCAGGATGGCCGGCTGGTTGGCGACCATGCCGGTGAGAATGGCAAAAGGCATCTTGAAGACCCGGTAACCCAGGAGCAGGATGAAAATGGCGGTGAGTCCGCTGATAACCGTCCCGGCCAGGAAGATCCAGCCACCGCCGCCCTGGGTGAGGGTGTCAAAAAAGGTATGCCCCGAGCGGATCCCTACCGCTGCAAGCAGCAAGGTAAGGCCCACCTGCCGCAGGGTCAGGTTGGCGCCGTAAGGCATGGTCCAGACGATGGGGCCGGTGCGGCGCAGGCTGCCGAGGATCAGGGCCACGATGAGTGGGCCGCCGGCAAAGCCCATTTGAAAGGAGATGCCGCCCGGCAGGGAGAAGGTGATCATACCCAACAGCAGGCCCGCAGCCATGCCCAGGCCAAAAGAGAGGAGATTGATCTGGCTGAGACGCTGATAAGAGTCGCCAAAGAGCTCTACCAGCGCCGGGGTATCCTCGCGCCGGGCCACAAAGCGGATGCGGTCACCAAGCTCAATGACCGTATCTCCCCGGGCGAGCAGGTCCACGTCGCCCCGCCGCACGCGGGTGATGACGGCGGCGTAGCGCTCGGACAGGTTCAGGCTCGCCAACGGCTTGCCGGCTACATCGGGATTGGAGACAAAGACCCGGCGACGCACGTAGTCGGAATTTTCCAGGCCAATGGCTTGCGTACTTACTTTGCCGAGGACCTCGGCGATCTCGTTCAGCTCCTCGGACCGCCCCGCGACCGCCACGCGGTCGCCCAGGCTGAAGGTGGTATCCCAGTTGCTGAGCTGGGCGCTGCCCCCGCGCTCCAGGCGGCCAAAAACGGCCGCCCACTCATACTGCCGCACCAGATCCCGGATCGACCGTCCGATGGCGGAGGCCTGGGTGATCTCTATGGTCTGGCTATCTACCTGGGAGTCGATGGGATACTGATGCCGAAGGCGGTGTGCCTCGGCCTGGTAGTCTATGCGGAGCAGGCGCCGCATGAGCTGGATGGCCAGCATCACGCCCACCACCCCCATCGGATAGGTGATGGAGTAGCCCACCACGGCGGCCTCGATCACGGGGGCCTGCTGGTCGGTGGGAAAATTTTTCTGGACGGTATCCAGGAGCCCCGCGAGGGCGGCGGTATTGGTGGAGCTGCCCGCAAAGACGCCGGCGGTGGTCGCCGGGTCAAAGCCCAGCAAAAAGTGGAGCCCCACCGCCAAAAGGGCTGAGAAGATCAAGGTGATCACGATGAAGCCCAGGTTGCGGGATCCCTGCCGCTGAAACGCGGCAAAGAAGGCCGGCCCACTGCTGAGCCCGACGGTGTAGACAAACATGGCCAGTCCCAGCAGAAAGATGACCGAGGGTACCTCCAGCGAGGCGTCAAATGAGCCAAAGATGAGCCCCACAAAGAGTACCGCCGAGATGCCCAGTTGGCTGTTGCCGATGCGGATGCTGCCCAGGCCGTAGCCGATGGCGGCTACGATAAACACCAGCAACAGCGGATTGGTGCGGAGAAGTTCGATCATAGTCGGAGGGGGCGTCAGTACTGGGCAGCAAAGAAGTATTCGCAGATCAGGTCAAATTCCTCCCAGTCCTCGCGTTGCAAGACGACCACCTGATCGCTGAAGTGGAGGGTGAGGCGGTCCCCCTCGGGGTCCAGGCTGGCATTGGCAAATTTCAGCGGAAAGGCCTGGTGCTCTTCGCCCGAAAGGATGTCATGCACGGAGATGAGGGAAAAATGGTCGCTGACAAAAAACAGCTGGGCATAGGTACGCCTCAGGCGGGCACGGCCCAGCAGGTTGCCCAGGCCCAGGGCGAGGGCCTCGCCGATGACGACCCACCACAGCAGGTCGATGCCCATGCCGCCGGAGACGATCTGCACCAGCAGGAGCAGCATGATCACGCCATTAAAAGCTGCATAGTATGGCATGGCGTACTCCTGTGTGATGAGGAGCTTGTTGGCGGAGCGGGGGTATTTGTGGCTGATGAAACGGGTCAAGGGAAAGGGGGCTAAGGCGCATACATCAGATAAGCACGTCCAGGGGGCCTTTGTAGCCACGGAGAAAGTCGGCCACCGGCAGGCGCTTCTTGCCGGCGAGCTGGAGCTCCGTAAGCGCGAGGGCACCCTCGCCGCAGGCGACAAGCAAGGTTCCTTCTCGCAGGTCGGCCAGCAGGGCCCCGGGCGGGCCGGGGATCGTCTCTTCTACCCGCTCAGCCCGGAAAAGTTTCAGGGGCTGGTCATCCAGGGTGGTCCAGGCCGCGGGGTAAGGCGAGAGGCCGCGGATGCGGTTGTACAGCGCAGCGGCCGGCTGCTGCCAGTCCAGGCGGCCATCCTCTTTGAAGAGCTTGGGCGCAGGGTGCCGGTAGGCGGCAGGATTTTGCGGCTGGGGCGTAAGGCTGCCCTCGGCGAGTTGCCGAACGGTCTCGACTACGAGCTCAGCCCCATCAA
>RFHL01000924.1 GCA_003696875.1 Bacteroidota bacterium
CGGTCTTCCACGATGGCGAAGCTCACTCCGCCGTAAGTCATATCAGTAAAGTACACTCCGATGCCCTGGGCCACGGGGCGGGGATCATAAGGATCGGGGAGGTGGCTGGTCTGGGTGCGCTCCACCATGCGCACAAAGCGGGGCGGCATTTTGTAGCCGCCGGCGTCCTGCCGGTCGTAGGCGCTGCCCTCCCCGGGGGCGGCGATGCCCCCGGCGCCCCAAATGTTGCCGTGATAGACGTCGTGATCGTCGGGCATGCAGATGGAAGGGCGGTCCTTCATCAACTCGCGGTAGGTCCAGCCGAAGAGGTACCACTTTCGCAGGTAATCCAGCATAGCCGTCTCGACCGGCTCAGTGGTATGCCCATAGCCACCTACCCCTTCGTAGATCTGGTCCCCGGAGAAAAAGAGGAAATCCGGATCGTGGGCGGCCACATTCTGGGTAATATCGTTGTTTGGAAAGCCAAGGTCGTTGTTGCCGGTGAAGCCGGCTACGACGAGCGGTTCGCTGCCATCAGGTTCCGCCCGGAAGGTACCAGCCCAGCTGTGTGTCTTGAGCCCTGCCTGTTCGCGCAGGTCTACACTCAGCCGATAGGGCACCTCCTGGCTGGCATCCCAGCCAGGAAGGCGGAAGGTCGCGGTGCGGGCATCGGGATCGATGGCGGCCTCACCCAGCAGCTGCCAGCTGTCACCTTGTTGTCCTTCAAGGCGGACGGTATGGCCATCATCAGGCCCCAGCGGGGCGAGTTGGGCGGTAAGCTTCAGGACGTTCCGGCTCAGGGTATAGTGGGAGAACAGAATGGGCCCATATGCCCGCTCTGGGTGCGCGCTCAGCTTGCTACCGCTGGCTTCCCAGTTCATAAACCAGACGCTGGGCTGAGATTCGCGGCTGATGATGCCTTCGAAATGGCTTACAAGGGCCAGGCTGCCAGAAAGGTCTCCGGAGAGGGTGTCGGCAAGCTGCTCCAGCAGCTTGCCGCTGATGTGGTCGTAGGCTTCCAGGGTGATGGCGTAGGCATCATGCTGCTGATGGACCTGCACGCGCAGGTCGAGGGGGAGGTGCAGGTCCATCGGCGTCAGGGCCGTGGCCCGGGCGGGATCGCCGATGAACAGCTCGCCGAAGGCGGTGATGCCCACATCCAGCCCTTTGCCAAAAAGGGCATTATCTCGATAGTCATCAAACTGTCCCCGGGCACCGAGGCGGAAGCCCACATAGTTGTGGCGCGACCGGATGGTATCGTGCTGGAGGAAGCCGAGTTGCACCCGCATATCGAGGTTGCCGCCGCCGGGCTTTAGCTCCCGGGTGAGGAGATGGACATTCCGATTCAAGGCACTCACCCGGCATTCCAGCCGGCCCTTGACGACGCTCCAGTCCTGGAGCGGATTGGTCCAGTAATCGGGGCCCACAAAAACCCGCTGGGTCTCAGGAAAGGCGCTGGCAAAGGCCGTACTGGGGGCGGGAGCGGGTGTGTTGTTCTTTTTGCGACGCTGGGCCTGGGCGGGCAGGAAAAAGAGAAGACCGAGGGCGAGGAGGGCAAAAGGGCGGAGCGATCGACGCATAGCGCAAGTATTGGCGGGAAAAGGGAGACTCCCCTCAAGAAGGGGAATCTGCGGGAGGCGGGCAAGTTTTCGCCCCGCTTTTTCCCGCCTCCTTTTCCCTTTTCCCCCCCTTTGCCCCATCAGTAATGGGCCCGCTGCTTGCGCCAGCGCATGGGACCGCGTGGGCTCGCCCACAGCACCGACACGGACAGGCCTACCTTTTGGGATATGTTGGCATACCGGGGCGAAGGCGGGCGCAGGAAATATCCCGAGAGCTGGACCCGCAGGGCGGAGGTAAGGCGCTGCTCCACCCCCGCCCGCAGCAAGAAGGCGCGACTGCCGGCACTGAACTGGCGCTCCTCTTCGATGCCGAGCACCTCCCCCCCATCTGCCAGCAGGAAGCGATTGCCATTGCGGTTCAGCTGAAAGACGGACTGCCGGTACCCCAGGCCCACCCAGGCCTGAGACTCTTTTTCTGCTGGTGTCAGAAAAAAGAGGGCCTCAACCGGGATGCTCCACTGGTGATACCGCCCCAGGGACTGAGCTTCGACGACCGAAGTGGGATCTACCGCTACCCCATGGTAGGAAATCGCTACCGCAATCTCGCCGGGCCCCCAGCGGGTATTTCCGTATTCGACGGCCGACCGCTCCCACATGATCCCCGACTGAAGGCGCAGCCGGTGATGCATGACCCACTCCCCGAGGATCTCGACCTGCTGGTTGGTCGTCAAGGGTACTCGTATCTGCCGCTACCCTTGCGGGATCGGGCTCTAGCC
>RFHL01000925.1 GCA_003696875.1 Bacteroidota bacterium
GGCCTGGCGCGATCCGGCCCAGCTCTGGCTGGCCCTGCCTATGGGCCTGACGCTGGCCCATCTGCTGCTGGGCGAGGTAGGCGGCTACCGCTACGAAGCCTACCTGGTGGGGCTCACCTTGCTGGGCCTGGCCCTCAGCTGGCAGGCCGATCCGCCGGTTTTGCCCCGCCACCCCTTTGGGGTAGTTTTGCTACTGCTGGCCGTATTTCCCCTGGGGGTAAGAGCAGGCTTTTTTTACCAAAACTACCCTCGCTCGGTGCGCAACATCTACCAGCAGCCCGTGCAGGTGGCCCGCTTTCTCCACAGCTATTATCCGGATGCCCCTGTCGCGGTCAATGATATCGGGCTGGTGAGCTTTTGGGGGGATGCGCCGGTGACCGATCTGGTGGGGGTGGGGGATCAAATGGTGCAGCGTGCCCGTCGGTCAGGGCAGTTTGGTCCGGAGGAGGTGGCCGAGCTGGCCCGGCAGCGGGGTTTCCCGCTGGTGGTGGGGCATCCGCACTGGATCGGCGGCTGGCTGCCGGATGATTGGGTGCCGGTGGCCAACTGGACCATTCCTGACAATTTTATTTGTGCGGGGCCTACGGTGACCTGGTATGCCACCCGGCCCGGGGCAGCGGATACCTTGCGCCGCCACCTGCTGGATTACCTGCCCCTCCTGCCGGCTGGGGTTCGGCACGAAGCCCTTATTCCCCCAGCAGGTTCTGGGCATTGAGCACCTTGAGGACGGCCTGCCGGTAGTTGCGGCCGATGGGCAGCTCGGTCTGGGCGATCTCCACAAAGGGCGTGCTGTAAGCCTCGATCTTGTCAATGGCAACAATGTAGGAGCGGTGAATCCGGATAAACTGAGGTTCGGGCAGTTTCTCTTCCAAATAGCTGATCCGCTGGTAGGCCGTGACCGATTTGCTGCGGGTGCGCACCCGTACGTAGTCTTTCAGGCTTTCGATGTAGAGGATATCCCGGAGCAGGATTTTGACCATTTTCTTCCCGTCCTTCAGATAGATAAAGGTGTCAGGGCGTGCGGTGCCGGGCGCTTCGGTCAGGGTGGGGGCCGGGGGCGGGGCTACCGCCTGAAAGACCTTATTGACGGCTCGCAGGAAGCGTTCAAAGGAAATGGGCTTTAGCAGGTAATCGACGACATTGAGTTCGTAGCCTTGCAGGGCGTAGTCCCGGTAGGCGGTGGTGAAAATGACCTGTGGCGGATGGCTGATGTTGCGCAGCAGCTCAATCCCGGTGAGGCCAGGCATCTGGATGTCGAGGAAGAGCAGGTCGACGGGCTCCCGGCTCAGGTAGGTGAAGGCGTCCACCGCATTGTCGAGCCGCCCCGACAGGCGGAGGGTATCCAGTCGCTGTATGTACGATTCGAGCACATCGAGGGCCAGGGGTTCGTCGTCTACGATCAGGCAGCGGATCATGACAGATCTATTTGGAGGGTAATTAAAAAGGTGGTGGGATGCGCCAGGATCTCAAGGTCGTGGCGACCGGGGTAGAGTAGGTGGAGGCGGCGGCGCACGTTGCGCAGGCCGATGCCACCGGCGTAGGCGGGTTCTTTTTCGGTGGAGGGTACCGGACGGCTGTTCTCTACCTTGAGGGTGAGAAAAGGCGGATTGACGTGCAGGTTGATGAGGACCCACTTGTCCGAAATCCGGCTGCTGACGCCGTGCTTGAAGCTGTTTTCGACAAAGGGCAGCAGCAGGAGCGGCGCTATCCGGCAGGCCTCCAGGTTGCCCGTGACATCGAAGGTGATATCGAGGTCTTCCCCGTAGCGGATTTTTTCCAGCGCCAGGTAGTTGTGGATGCACTCGATCTCCCGGCTCAGGGCGATGTGGCTGGCACTGGCATCGTAGAGCATGTAGTTGAGCAGGCCCGAGAGGCGCAGCACCACTTCTGGTGCCTGCCCGGATTGCTTGAGGGTAAGGGCGTAGAGGTTGTTGAGGGTGTTGAAAAGGAAGTGAGGGTGAATCTGGGCCTTGAGAAACTTGAGCTCAGCCGAAAGCTTTTCCTTAGCGAGCGCCTCGGTGCGCTGCTGGTCCTGATACCAGTGGCGCGTCACGTGAATGACCGAGGCGAGCAACACGACCCCGGTTACCGACAACAGCAGCCGCACGATATGCTGGTAATTCACAAAGGCAAAGAGCGTGTACGAGCCATCGGGGTAGTGAAGCGGATACACAACATAATAGACCATGACCCGCTGCAGCAGGGCAGCTCCGAGTAGCAAGGCGAGCAGCGCCAGCCCAAACCGGGTGGTAAACCCCCGAAACAGAAGCCTGGCAATCAGTACGTATAGCGTGATGTAGACGGCAGCAACTTTAACCGGGAGTAGCAAAAGTTCGGCCCGCAGGGCGTCGGCGAGGGTTTCCTGCCCGTTCATCAGGGCAAAGAAGGCCACGTACCCCGCCCAGAAAATCAGGTGCAGGAAGGGGCGAAAGCGCAAGATCGGCGCGCTCAGCAAGGGGTTTTGAACCAGTTCGGTACGCATGTGTGGCAAAGGAAAGGTACACCTTCGGGGCCGGAATCGCGCCGCTGGGGCGGCGGATTTAGACTAATGCCCCCCTTTTCTCTCCAAACCGTCACATTTTCTCGACTAATGACATCGGGCGCCCAGATGGGGTGTATGTCGAGTAAACAGGGATACTGGTCGAAAAAGTCTGCGAGACAGGCGCCGAAAGCCCACCTTAAGGAGGTCGCTGCCCAAAAGCAGCGCCTGGAGAGCGGGAGGATGTATACCTGATCATGAGAAGGCTGGAACCATAGTTCGACAACCTAAAGCAGCTTGTCTCGCCTCTCGCTTCTCGGTTCCATGCGTCTCAATAAAGCGTTAGAGTTGTGTGGTCCCCATCTCCCTCAGACGAGGGAGGTGGGGATTTTGGCTGGTATTCTGCCTGCGCTAGGCTACCCCTCATGTGGTTCCCAAACCTTATGAGGGGCTCCCTGTGTATGAGGGCTCCCTTTGGGGCCTTTCCCGCCTTTCTTCGCTTTCTTCATTTCTAAGTCCAACAGAAAAAAAACCGGAATCCTCTGGTATTCCCCTATTCGCCTCGCCTCTATTCAGGCAGGAAGTCACCCCTGGGTGAAGGATCTCCCAGATCTTAGGAGTTTAAAAGGTTCACTATCAGTAATTTCTATCTCACTCAAAACAATTTCTTATGAACTGGACTAGGCTACTATGCTGCTTTATGCTGGCGGGGCTGGTCGCTCTTGCTCCTCAGGGCCTCCTGGGACAGGCGCGTACCGCGGTCAGCGGCACAGTGGTGGACGAAAACAACAAGCCCCTGGAAGGGGCGACAGTCCGCGAAAAAGGGACCGCCAATGGTGCCTTCACCGATGAGGATGGACGCTTCTTGATCAACGTGCAAAGCGGCACGGCCACCCTGATCGTTTCCTACTTTGGCTATCGTACCCAGGAGGTGGCCGTCAACAATCAGTCGAGCGTGACGGTCGGCATGGAGGCGGATGTCACCTCGCTCGACGAGGTCGTCGTGGTGGGCTACGGCTCCCAGGTCAAGCGGAACATCACCGGTAACATCGCCTCGGTAAAGGGGGATGACCTGTTGAGGGTGCCTGCTGTTACGGTCGACCAGGGCCTGCAGGGCATGGCTGCCGGGGTGCAGGTATCTGCCGCAAGTGGCGCTCCCGGCGCACCGGTGCGGGTCATGGTCCGGGGGACCAACTCTATCTCGGCCTCGACTGAGCCCTTGTGGGTCATCGACGGGATGATTGTCGGTTCCGGCCTCAACGCGGGTACGCGGGGGGTGGAACAGAACCCGCTTTCCAACATCAACCCGCAGGACATCGAGTCGATTGAGATCCTGAAAGATGCCGCCGCTACCGCGATCTACGGTTCGCGGGGCTCCAACGGGGTCATCATTGTGACCACCAAGAACGGGAGCCGCGAAGGGGGGGGAGGTCTTTCCGTCAGCTACCAGACGGGTATCACCAACCTCACCAACCACCCTCGTAACTTCATGATGAACAATGGTTCGGAGTGGCTGGACCTCGTCAATGAGGCCCGCGCCAATTCTGGCCTGGATCCCATTCTGGCTGATCAGTTTGTACGCGAAGAACTCTACAGTCAAAATGAAACGGCCCCCACGCTTACGGAAGCGGAGATTCGCGCCGCGAGTGCCAATTGGGACGAAATCCTCACCAGCGGAGGCTTTAACGACATCAACCTGACGGCGTCCAAAGCCTTCCAGGGCGGAAGCTACTACATCTCGGCCAATTACCGCGATGAGCAGGGCGTGCTCTTCAATGATGCCATTGAAGATGGGGCTCGCTTCCAGCGTTTGGTAACCCGGATCAATGCTGATATCAAGCCGGTCTCTTCCTTGACCGTTGGTACGCGGACCACGCTGTCCTACATCAATAACCGAACCGTAAGCACTGGCGGTGGGGGTGGACCCGGCGGCAATGCCAACGTGGCAACCCCCGGCTTTGGGATTGCGGTAAACCACCGACCGATATACCCGGTGCTGCAAAACGGCGAGCTGTTTGACCCTCGCTCCGGTAACAACTTCCGGGCTACCATGAATCAGAACAACTACCGTCAGGAAGGCTGGACCTATCGTGCCCTTGCGGGGGTATTTGCCCAGTGGGACCTCCCCTGGGTGCCGGGTTTGGCGATTCGCACCGAGCTGTCTGCCGATGCGGTGGTCGGGCACAGTATTCAGTACGGCAATACGATCATCCGCGAAGGCAGTGCCTATGGCTTTGATGATCAGCGGACGAGCATTAACCTGCTCACCAACACCTACGCCATGTACAACCGGGACTTTGGTCAGCACAACATCAGCCTCTCCGCGGGTACGGAGCGGCAGCAAACCAATTTCCGTTCCGGTTACGTCGAGGGGGATCAGCTCTTCGGTACGGCCCGGGAGGTAGGTACGCCGGGTAATCCGACCCGCTTTGGCCGCTTTGCCAACAGCGGCCCCAACTTCCTGTCCTACTTTGCCCGCTTCAACTACAGCTTCGCCGGAAAGTATCTCCTGGGCGCAAGCTTCCGTCGCGATGCCTCCTCGGCTTTCCTGACCAACCTGGGCGGAGGGATTGTGGAGATTGGCGATGGCACCTGGTCCAACTTCCCCGGTGTATCTGCCGGCTGGATCCTCAGCGAAGAAAACTTCATGTCGGGCGTGCCCGCCATCAACTTCCTCAAAGTTCGGGCCTCCTACGGGGTAACGGGTAATGCCGGCATCCCCGGTAACCTGGACGTCGCGCAGTTTGCTGATTGGGGCCGCTACGGTTCCCGGGGCAACAACGTCAACGGCGGTAGCCTGCTGACCAATATTCCGGCCCAAGGTATTACCTGGGAAACCACCGCTACCTTCGACGCCGGGGTCGACTTTGAGCTCTTCAACAGCCGTGTGTCCGGTAGCATCGCCTACTTCAACATGGACACCCGTGACCTGATTCTGCAGGTGCCGGTACCACCTTCCTCCGGCCTCTTCAACTCCGGTAGCATCTGGGCTAACATCGGCGACCTGACCAACCGGGGTTGGGAATTCAGCCTCACCTCCTACAACATCAACACTCCAGACTTCACCTGGCAGACCACCTTCAACCTCACGCTGAACCAAAACCAGGTAACGCAGCTGAGTCCGGTACTTGACGAAAACCTCAACGGGATCAACACTGGGATCACCACCACCGTCACCGGGGGTATGTTGGGTGAGTTCTTCCTGGCGCCCTATGCCGGCCTGAATGAGTTTGGTGGCTATCCGGAAATCTACTACGTGGATATGAGCCCCTTCGATGAGGAAGGAAATCCCAACCCGGATTTTGGGGTGGTGAATACGGACAGCATTATTCCTGCCGACCGTAACCAAGTCCGCAATAACAAATATCGAACCGGAAAGAGCGGCCTGCCGACCTACTTCGGTGGCTTGACCAACACCTTGAGCTACAAGGGGATTGAATTTTCGTTCCAGTTCGTTTTCCAAGGGGGGAATTACATCTTTGATAACTTGGAGCGTGGTTCCGCCCGTATTGGTGGTGCGGGGTCAAACTACCTGCAGACTCTGGCTAGCGACCACTGGACCGAAAACAACAAAGATGCCCGCCACCCGGCCCTGGTATGGAATGACCGTTACGACACGTATAATGAAGATGGGACCGTTCGGGCAACCAATCAGCGCTTTGATTATCGTGGGAATGAATACTACGATCAGTACCTGAAGAGAGGGGATTTCCTCCGCCTGCGGACTGTACAGCTGGCCTATAATGTGCCTTCCTCTGTAACTGAGAAAATTGGGCTTGATGGGCTGCGGGTGTATGTCACCGGGACCAACCTGCTCACCTTCACGGGCTATGATGGCATTGATCCTGAGCAGGCCATCATCTCTGGTAGTGCCGTCAACCGGAACCTGGGGCAAGGGGTCTTTGGTACCCAGCTGCCCCCGCTGCGGATGATCTCTGGCGGGCTGAACGTCAACTTCTAAGATTAGGATGAACAGGGAGCCGGCCCTGGTTGGCTCCCCTTTTTCTCCACCATTCAATTCGATATCCAATGAAATCAATCCTGTATATGCTTGTTGCAGCCCTGTTGGTGCTCCCTGTCGCCAGCTGCAACACCGAGGAGTTTCTCAAGCCGGAAAACCCGGTCGAGAATCCCTGGCTGGATGTGGCCGAATTTGAGCAGGCCGTCATCGGTGCCTACTATGCCCTGAGTGGCAACGGCGGCTTTCGCCACGTTTATACCCACCGGCGAGGGGTGAACATCGTTGCTTCTGACATCGGTACCTTCCTGCCCGATGCCGCCGGAAATGCTGACTTTGAGAGTGCCTATAACCGCGAAGAAGGGGTAAACCTGGGCTTCCTGAACAACAGTGTCTATCGGTCATGCTACAATGCCATTGGCAATGCCAATGCCGGCCTGGATTTCCTCGCCGACAACAACGACAACCCTTACCCAAATGACCCCAACCGGGGGCAGATCAGCCGCCAGAAGGGCGAGCTGCTGTTTGTCCGGGCTTTCTCCTACTGGAGCCTGGCCCTGACGTATTGCCCGCCTTACGAGCCGGGTGGAGCCAATGACTTTGCCCGTTTGCCCAAGCGCCTCTCGCTGCCTGGCAATCTGGCTGAAGCGACCCAGTCCGAACTCTTCTCGGTAGGGGAGATGTACGACCAGATTCGAGCCGATCTGGAAGAAGCCAAAACCTTGTTGCCCGAGCGCTATGATGCCGGGGCAGGGCATGACCTGTCTTATTCCGATGGTCGCGCGACGCGCTTTGCGGCTGCGGCCCTGTTGTCCCGGGTATACATGCAAATGGGCATGGAAGCCGAGGCCCTGGCCGAGCTCAACTACGTAATCGACAACAATGGAGGAGATTTTGACCTGAGCGAAGACCCCATCGAGGCCTTTAACCGAAGCGACGCCAGCCGGGGGCGGGAGGTCATCTGGTACTACCTGCAATATGATGGCAATGGCATTGGCTCCTGGAAGCGCCCCGGGCGCTTTGAGTCCTATAACAAATGTGACCGTGGCTGTAACGATGGCGGCGAAGGCCGCGATGGGGGAGGCCGGACCATCGTCATTTCCGATCACGCCCTCAAGCTTATGGGCTGGATCAACGATGACCTCACTGAGCCCGCTCAGGCCACCTGGGACAAGCGCTATACCCAATTGGCCTACCGCTACGAAACCCCCGGCAGTGACACCATCAACGGGAATCCTCCCGAGCCCCGTTTCACCAACTTTTCCCGGCCATACGTCTGGAACAACAAGTACTACCGCGCCCCGACCGGTGGCAAGTCCAACACCCCCATGCTGCGCCTGGGCGAGATGCTGCTGACCCGGGCCCTGATCCGTTTCAACAATGGCGACGCCCAAGGCGCCGCCGATGACCTGAACGTGGTGCGCGAGCGCGCCTGGGATGCGGATGCGGCTGGTACGCCTTACACGCCGCTTGCCGCCGGGGACGTGACCGCTGACCTGATCCACATCGAGCGCATGAAGGAGATGTTCTTCGAAGGCGACCGTCTGTGGTATCTGCAAGCGCAGCAAATCGACATTCCCAATGGTGATCGGGGGGCCGGTTCAGTACCTTACAACTCTGCGGGCCTTTACTACGAAATTCCCGATCAAGAGCTCGATCTGAACACCGTCTATCAGAACTAAGCTTGGGGTTCGACCATTCGTTGAACCAATCATCTGGAGCAGACAGGCAACTGTCTGCTCCTTTCGGTATTTTGATCCGCGACCTGCCTCTCTCCTTGCGAATGTATCTGGCGCGCTTCGTGCCTTATTCCAGACGATCTCTCATGCTACGACTATTTGCCCGCCCTGCCTGGATGGCCCTCCTCTTTCTCCTGGCTTGCCAGTCCGAAACCCCGCCGGCTGATCAGCCGGCAGCTCAGGCCTTACCTCCGCTCTTTGAGGCGCTGCCCGCCTCCCAGACCGGCATCACCTGTGTCAATACCCTGCCCGAGGGCCGCTACCAAAACATCATTGTCTATCAGTACTACTACAATGGTGGCGGCGTCGGCATCGGCGACCTCAATGACGATGGCCGCCCCGATGTGGTGATTACCCAAAACATGGAGCCCAACAAGCTCTACCTCAATCAGGGAGCGATGCGCTTCCAGGACGCGACAGAGGCCGCCGGCTTCACCCTCGACGCCCCGGTCAGCTGGACGACCGGGGTCGCCCTGATCGACATCAATCAGGATGGCCGGCTGGACATTTACCTCAGCCGCTCCGGCATGCTCAAGCCGGAAAATCGCCGTAACCTGCTCTACCTCAATGAGGGAACCGACGCCAACGGCGTCCCCCAACTCCGCGAAGCCGCCGCCGAATGGGGTCTGGACGATGCTGGCTATACCGTGCAGACCGTCTTCCTCGACTACGACCGCGACGGCGATCTCGACGCCTTTATCATGAACCACGCCACTGGCTTCTTCAATTCGCCGGCCGGACTGAATCTCACCGCCAAAGACCCCGATCGCGGCGATAAGCTGATGGAAAACCGGGGAGATCGCTTTGTAGAAGTGACTACCCAAGCCGGTATCCAAAGCAACGCTATGGGCTACGGGCTCGGCGTGGCCGTCGAGGACCTCAACCGCGATGGCTGGCCCGACCTGTACGTGTCCAACGACTTCTACGAGCACGATTATCTCTACCTGAACAATCAGAATGGTACCTTCCGTGAAGTGAGCCATAAGGCCCTGCGCCACATGTCCAACTACAGCATGGGCAACGACGCCGCCGACATCAACAATGATGGTTGGCCCGATGTGATGGTGCTCGACATGGTAGCGGAGGACAACCGCCGCCTCAAGGCCAATATGAGCGGGATGAATCCGGAGGATTTCTACGCCCTCGTCGACAACGGCTTCCACCATCAGTACATGTTCAACAGCCTGCACCTCAACCGGGGCAATGAGACCTTCAGCGAGATGGGGCAACTGGCCGGGGTCTCCAACACCGACTGGTCCTGGGCGCCGCTGCTGGCCGATTTTGACAACGACGGCTGGAAAGACCTCTATGTGACCAATGGGCTCCGCAAGGACGCCCGCAACACCGATTTTCGCAATTCTTTTGCTGCCTTGCTTGACAAGGCCGGGGCAGACCCCAACCGCACCGACCTGACCACCGAAGAATGGCAGCAGGCCCTGGCCAGCATGCCCTCCGAGCGCATTCCCAACTATGCCTACCGCAACCTTGGCGGGAGTGGCCTGCGATTTGAGAAAGTGAGCGCCGCCTGGGGCCTGGCCCAGCCCAGCTTTTCCAATGGCGCCGCCTACGGCGACCTAGATGGGGACGGCGA
>RFHL01000926.1 GCA_003696875.1 Bacteroidota bacterium
CCCCAGCCAACCCAGCCAGCCGGTGAGGACCAGCAGGGCAAAGCGCCCCGGCCAGCTGCCCCGAATAGCTGTCGCCAGCCTTGTCCAGCCTTGTCTCATACCAGATAAGATGGAGAAAAGAGGGTAAAGACGTGCGCCGGCCTGACCTGTCGACCTCCTTCAGGTGTGGTCAGTCACCCAACCAGAAAATTTTTAATCCCGCAGGATGCTGTGGCCCATCTTCAGCTTCTTGGTCAGCAGGTACTTGTGGTTGTATTTGTTGGGCGGAATCTCGATGGGGACATTGTCCACGATCTCCAGGCCGTAGCCGATCAGGCCGGCCCGCTTGGTGGGGTTGTTGGTCATGAGACGCATTTTGCGGATACCAAGATCGCGCAGGATCTGGGCGCCGACACCATAGTCGCGCTCGTCCATCTTAAAACCCAATTCCAGGTTGGCTTCGACGGTATCGAGGCCTTGCTCTTGGAGCTTATAGGCCTTGAGCTTGTTAATCAGGCCGATGCCCCGGCCCTCCTGATTCATATAAAGGACCACCCCTTTGCCTTCGTGCTCCACCATCTCCAGCGCGCGCTCCAACTGCGGACCGCAGTCACAGCGGCAGGAGCCGAAGATATCGCCCGTGATGCAGGAGGAGTGCACCCGGGTAAGCACCGGCTCATCGGGGCTCCAGCTCCCCTTGACCATCGCCAGGTGGATGGCGTCATCGTTGAGCTGCCGGTAGGCGACCAGCTCGAAGCTGCCATGCTCGGTGGGCATTTGCACGCTGATTTCCCGATGGATGAGGGATTCGGTCTTGAGGCGGTAGGTAATCAGATCCTCAATGGTGATGAGCTTTAGGTCAAAGCGGTCGGCCACCCGGCGCAGATCAGGGAGTCGGGCCATGGAGCCGTCTTCGTTCATGATCTCGACAATCACCGCAGCGGGCTCCAGGCCCGCCATGCGGGCCAGGTCGATGCCGGCCTCGGTATGGCCGGCGCGGCGCAACACGCCCCCATTCATAGCCTTGAGCGGAAAGATGTGGCCTGGCCGGTTGAGGTCCTCCGGCCGGGTGGCCGGATCAATCAGGGCCTTGACCGTAGCCGCCCGGTCGGCGGCGGAGATGCCCGTACTGGTCCCGTGCCTGAAGTCTACCGAAATGGTAAAGGCGGTTTTGTGCAGCTCGGTATTCTTGCCCACCATCAGGTCCAGGCCCAGCTGCTCGCAACGCGCCTCTTCCAGGGGCGCACAGATCAGCCCCCGACCATGCATCGCCATGAAGTTGATGACCTCTGGCGTGGCAAAGCGGGCCGGGATCACGAAGTCCCCCTCATTCTCCCGATCCTGATCGTCCACGACGATCACCATGCGCCCTTGCCGGATGTCCGCCAGGGCCGCTTCAATGCTATCGATCTTTATGTCAGACATAGTAACATGTATGACGGCAAAAATACGAAAAAAAGCCCTGATTCACGCCATCCTCTTGCCTGGGTTCGCAGCTGAGGGCAGGCGGCCCCAACCCCCTCACACCCTGGCTCATAGAATTACGGAAATATAAAAATTATCATATGTCACAAATCACAAAAAGCCTGAACGCGGAACAAAACCAAACAATAGTTGTTTTTTGTTTAATTTTAGTGCATATTTTTCACTTCAGGGCCAATATCAGCGACTACTTACTATGCATTTGTTTAACAAGCGCCCTATACCAACCACTTTTTATGCAATCCGCCCCCGTACAGTTGGACCGAAAGCTGTTGGAAAAAACAGCCAGCAGCCTGAAAGCCATTGCGCATCCGATCCGGCTCGCCATCATCGACCTGCTGAAAGACGGGCGCCGTATGAACGTAACCCAGATCTACATGACCCTGGGGCTCGAACAAGCGGTGGCATCCCAACACCTTAGCATCCTCAAGGACAAGGACATCCTTGCCTCCAAGCGACAGGGGAAGCACTCCTATTACTTTCTCAAACACCCCCGCGTGATTGAGGTCGTAAATTTGATCCTCAGCACCTACGACTGACCAGGACCGGAGCGCCCCCCAAGGCCTTTAGGAAAATATGTACAGGTCCCTCCTGCCGCCGATGCCGGATACCCCAAGCGGATTTTACTAAGCGTCACCCTTTTTCTCATTTCTCTATCAACCCTCTTTTCAGGACAAGAGGCGGAATAGGGACATCTGGTTTTACGCTTCCTCATCCGCGACGCCAGACCCCAGCCAGGCATCGCGCAGATAGATGAGGCTCTCTGGACCCAGGTTAAACAAAAGGTCCAAAATCGACAGGCCCGCCGCAAAGGGCGGAAACACCTGTGCGTAAGGGACGGGCTCGAACCAGGGCGGCAATTGCCGCAGGCTTGGATCAAAAGCCCCCCGAAAATCATCCAGCCCCGCCGGCCCGGCACCTTCCTCCATCACCTGAGGAAGGTTGAGCAACTCAGCTACGAGCCGCAGGCAGCGCCAGTTATGGGCCACGAGGCTGGGCGCAGGCTCCTCAAAGAGCGGCCGGAGCCGATCTTCGTAGTACTCATAGTATGGCGAACGCCGGTAGGCCATCTGCAGGCTGCGCCAGTGCTGCCCGGGCCAGTCCTCGGCAAAAGAAACCATCTTGTCCCGCAAAGGTGCCCGCGCGCTGCGGCGCGCGACCGGAATGGTGAGCGGCAGGACCCGATTGGGCATTTTGATAAAGGCCCGGCTATGGTATCGTTGTTTGCGGTAAGGCTGGTCCGCGTCCACATACACCCGCTCATACCGCAGCGCCGCCACAAACCAGGGGATCGGGGGGAAGTAATGCAGCGGAAAGCAGGCCGAGTGTGTAAGCTGCTTTTTCATTTGAATCTTGGGAATTCGCGGGGTGGGTGGTTATTTTGAAAAAAGAAGCCTCCCGCCACAAAGGTACACCTTCGACCGACATGTTCGTTATCCCATTACCCGGTCTGCGCCGGGCTCATGTCTAGCCCCCTATCCATGAAGCGACTCCTGTTTCCGCTCTTCCTGATGCCCCTGCTCGCCATCGGGCAGAGCGCCCCCGTCAACTTTTTCCTCGACATCTGCCGCTTCCACGACATCCGCAGCGGCAGCCCCTACATCGAGGCCTATATCGCCGTGGCCGGCAACACCCTGGTCTTTCATGAAGAGGAGGATGGCAAGTTTCAGGTCAAGGTGAATGTGGACCTGCTGCTACAGCAGCTGCAAGAGGGAGATACGATAGACCTCGTATCGCGCAACTACAACCTCAAGCTGCCCGAAGGCAGCCGCCCCGCCGATACCACCCTTAGCCAGCGCAGCCAAGCCAACCCCTTCTATATGCACACCCTTCCCCTCCCGGGCAAGGGAACCTACCTGCTTCAGGTGATGGCCACGGATTCCAATGCCCACTTCAGCTCCAAGCGGCTGGCCATGCAGGAATTTATCGTTGATTCCCTGACCGCCCTTGACTTTGCCTTCAGCGACATCAAGTGGGTCGCCGGCGAGCTCCCCCTCGAGGCGCGGGATGGCCGCAAATTTGCCAGCCGCGACGAACTGATCCCCATGGTCACCAACAGCACCTTTTTCAACGAGGATTCCCTCGTCTTCTATCAGGAGCTGTACCACACCGACCAGATTCTGGACGAAAACTTCCTGATCCGATGTGTCATCTATCAAGGTGACAACCGGCTGTGGCAAACCGAAACGCGCGGGCAACCGCGCTCTCCCCGCACCGTCAACATTTACAAGGAGGCCATCCGGATCACCGAGCTCAGCTCGAACACCTACTACCTGCAAGTCGAGCTTGTCAACCGCAAGAACCGGCCGGTTAAGACCTTTCGGCAGAAGTTCTATGTCTTCAACTCCCGCAAGGACCCCAATTTTGAGTTCCTGAGTGCCGCTGGCAATCCCGAATCCGACCTCTTCAACGAATACAGCGAGGAACAGCTCGACTACTATCTGCGCACCCTCACCTATAATGCCACCGAGCAGGAGCAGAATTTCATGCGGGTGCTGGAGACCTACGAACAGAAGAAGAACTTTCTCTACAGCTACTTCGCCAAACGGCGCCGGGGGGACCAGAAGATACAGGACCTGTGGCGGGGGCATCTCGCTGCGGTTTCCTACAGCAACCAGGAGTTCAAATCGGCTTTCCGCGAGGGTTGGCAGACCGACCGCGGTCGCGTCTTCCTCAAGTACGGCATCCCCAATGACGTAGAGCGCTTCCCCTCCGAGCCCAATCTCGTTCCCTACGAGATCTGGCGCTACAACCGGCTCGATGTGCAGAACAACATCGTCTTTATCTTTTTTGATCCTGACCTCGCCACCAACGAGTACCCGCTCCTTCACTCCAACAAATACGGGGAATACAACAATCCTCGCTGGAAGTCGCAGCTCACGACGACCAACATGGGCAACACCCCGGGCGAGATAGACTTTGAAGCCAATCCGCTTCAAGGCCGCTATCAGCCGGATCTGGAGATCAACGATTAGGAGCGACTCCTCTCATCCCTCCCTCAGGGCAAGACCACCCCATCCTCCCGCTCGTGCCGGACACTGTCCGGCATGAGCACTTTTTCACCGGCCCCAGGCCGGTCGGGGCTGGACCAAAAATGGCAAAGTCTTTTGTTTCCATTTTGGAAACAAATATCTTTGGGCAGCTAATCCTGGGAAGTTAACGAACCTCATGCACCTTGCGCGCCGGGCGATATTCGCCTGCAGCGCAGGCGGTATGCTTTTGTATTCACCCCCAAGCCACGCTACATGTCTCGCGTTTCCTTTTGTTTCCGGGGCCATCCCCATGGTCTGGCCCATCTTTTATTCCTTTTTTTTCTGGCTGGCCTCCTCGGCACGCCCATCAGGAGTCAGGCCCAATCCTCTGACGTCATTCTCCAGGGATTCTACTGGAATTCTCACCCCGGCGATGTCTCCGACGACCAGAATGGTGGTCTCTGGTGGGACACCCTGGCCACGGTAGCCCCCGAAGCGGCCCGGGCCGGGATCGGCACGGTCTGGGTACCTCCGCCCACCAAGGGCTACGGGGGCCGCTGGGATATGGGCTATGGCATCAAGGACTTTTACGATTTGGGCGAATACAACCAGAATGGCTCGATTCGTACCCGTCACGGCAACCGTACCCAACTCGAAAACGCCATCACGGCTCTGCACAACCAAAACCTGCAGATCATGGTGGACATCGTCCTGAACCACCGCGGCGGCGCCGACGGGCAGGCCGACTACGAATGGGGAGGCCCCTACAATCCCACCCCCTGGACCCTTTTCAATCCGCAGAGCGGGCGCTTTCCCGGGATTCCTTCCCACTATCATCCCAACAATGCCCACAACATCAACGCCCCGAATTACAATTTCGACTATCAGAACCCCCTCTTCTTCGAAGACCATTGCTACTTCAACAATGCCGACCAAACGCCGCCACCTGGCGGCTGGTATTTCGGCGCCCCGCCCTTCGGGCTGGGACCGGTAGGCGACAGCCTCATCAGCTGGGGCCGCTGGCTGATGAATGACATGGGCTTTGATCAGATGCGGCTCGATGCCGTCAAGCATATCGACCATGCCTTTCTGGCCAAGTTTCTCACCGAGGTACGCAACGGCAACCAGCCCTTTGCCGTGGGCGAATCCTTTGACTATGGCCTGGGCAGCCTCGCCAGCTATCATGGGGCCGTGACCGGCTCGCCCAATAGCGGCAGCAAGGCCGCTCAGATGTCGCTCTTCGATTTTCCGCTGCGTGGGGCCCTCAAAGCCATCCTCAACGATGGCAGCGGCAATGCGGACCTCGATAACCAGCTCAACAACAGCCTGGTGTGGGGGAGTGCCCTGACGGGCTTTGACGTGGTGACCTGGGTGGAAAACCACGACACCGATCGCGCCGGCTTCATCGGTGGCGTCGGGTCGCCGCCTTGCCAGGCCGGAGAAATCCAGGTCGGCAACAGCTGCCTGCAGTGGGACAACGGCAGCGGCCACAGTGACCACGATCCCATTTTCCAGGACAAGGAAGATATGGGTTACCCCTTCATCATGGCCGCCGAGGGGCGGCCTACCGTCTTCTGGAAAGACTTTTTCCATTTTGGCATGGCCGACGACATCACCTGGCAGATCGCCATGCGGCAGGCCACCGCCACCGGCGGTTCTAACCACCTAAGTGCCCTCAACCCTGTCTATCCTGGCGACGCCCAGTACCAGGGCCAGAACCATGGCGGCAACATGTTTGTCATGCGGCGCAACGGCCTCAGCAATGGCACGCAGGACGGCCTGCTCCTCGGCCTCAACGACCACCCCAGCCTGAGTCTGGGCGTATGGGTCGATGCCCCCTTCAGCAACAAATATCTCAAGGACTACTCCGATGGCTACCTTTTTGTGACCCAGCGGTCCTACAACAACAGCCGCACCTTCGTGCCGGCCCAGCCGCGCGACTACAGTTGGTGGTCGCTTACCGGTCTCTACCCCACCCCTCCGGGCGAGACGCCCGCCCAGTTTAGCATGGACGCCCAGCCGGGCGGCTCGGTCCACTTCCTGGCGCTCGACGCCGGCGACGCCGCCAACTTCCTCGTCAACGGTAGCCCCATCGAAGCCGGGGATCAAATCGCCGTCCTGAATGCCGCCGATGAGGTTTGTGGCATCGGCCGCATCGGGCAAGGCTTTGGCTGGGATGGCAGCCACGATATGCTGATCGAGGTGATCGGTCCCTTTCCCACTGACGCCGACCCCACCGGCGGCCCCGCCAACGGGTTGGCCGTGGGCGAAAGCTTCCGGGTACTCGTCTACGATGCCAGCACGGGGCAGACCTTTGAGGCCAGCGGCCTCAGTTGGGCCAGCAACGGCAGCAACTTCACCTTCAATCCCCTGCGTCCAGACACTCCCAACCGCAATGGCACGGTCTCCAGCTTCGGCATGACCACCACCGCCACCGGCACTTTCGGTGCCAATGGCGTTTCGCAACTAACCGCTTTTAGTGCCAGCACCCCCTTCCCGGTCAATCAGCTGGATTTTCGGGGCGAGGTTCTCGACGGCCAGATCGCGCTGAGCTGGACCACGGCCCGGGAGGAAAACAACCGCGGCTTTGGGGTAGAAATGCGCCGCGAAGGCGGCGCGCAGGCCTTTGAAGAAGCCGGCTTCGTCACCGGGGCTGGCACCACCGATCAGCCCCAAAGCTATCAGTTCCGCCTGCCCGAGCCTGCCGCCGGGACCTATATCTTCCGGTTGCGGCAAGAAGATTTTGATGGGCAAATCGCCTACAGTCCCACGCTGCGGCTGCAGGTGGCGGCCGCAGGCCTGGGCCTGGCACTCGCCCCCAATCCGGTGCGGAACCGCCTGAGCCTGCGCAGTACGCAGGCAGGGGATTTGCCCTTGTCCCTGCGCC
>RFHL01000927.1 GCA_003696875.1 Bacteroidota bacterium
CGAAGCAATCGGCCGGCGAATGCGCGGCGATCACGGGAATGGGCGACTCACCGTTGCGGCCGTACAGGGCTTGCAGCAGATCGGCCTGCTCGGTCTTGGTGGGCAGGCCAGTAGAAGGGCCTCCGCGCTGCACATTGACAATCACGAGCGGGATCTCCAGCATCAGGGCAAGGCCCATGGCCTCGGTCTTGAGGGCCAGGCCGGGTCCCGAGGTCCCGGTGACGGCCAGGTCGCCGCCGTAGGCGGCGCCGATGGCCGCCCCGATGGCGGCGATTTCATCCTCGGCCTGAAAGGTCTTCACGCCGTAGTTCTTGTAGCGCGACAGGCCGTGCAGCACGTCCGAGGCGGGCGTGATGGGATAGGAGCCATAAAACAGCGGTCGTCCCGACCGTTGGCTGGCCGCGATCAGGCCGATCACCAGGGCCTGGTTGCCCATGATGTTGCGGTAGCTGCCCTTGGGCAGCGGGGCGGGCTTCACTTCGTAGCGCGAAGTGAAGGCCTCAATGGTATCGGCGTAGTGGTAGCCGGTCTTGAGGGCCGTGAGGTTGGCCTCCAAAATCTCGGGTTTCTTGCCAAACTTGGCGGTCAGAAAGCGCTCGGTGCTGGCCAGGTTGCGGTTGTAGCGCCAGTAGAGAAAGCCGAGCACAAACATGTTTTTGCAGCGGTCTTTCTCCTTGGTACTCAGGCTGGATTCCCGCAGCGCTTCGCGGGTGAGCTTGGTCACCTGGATCGGAAACACCTCATAGCCTTCCAATACGCCGGTATCCAGGGGATTTTGGTCGCCATAACCAGCAAGGCGGAGATTTTTGCTGTCAAATCCGTCGGTATTGACGATGATGGTGCCACGGGGTTTGATGGCCGTCAGGTTGGCCTTGAGGGCAGCGGCATTCATCGCGACGAGCACGTCGCACTGGTCTCCGGGCGTGTCGATCTCCCGGCTGCCAAAGTGCAGCTGAAAGCCCGATACCCCGGCCAGGGTCCCTTGCGGGGCCCGGATCTCGGCCGGAAAGTCCGGGAATGTCGCCAGGTCGGTGCCCGTCAGGGCGGTATTATCGGTAAACAGGCTGCCCGTCAGCTGCATGCCGTCGCCCGAGTCGCCGGCAAACTTGATGGTAACCTCTGATTGTATCTGTGTGGTGTTGGCCATAGGTGGTATTGGCAAATGTTCTGCTTAGAACGCGAAAGCCCCGCTCGGTGTTTAAACGGCGATTGAATTTGCCGCTCGCTTCCGAGGATTCTCAAACACGTATCCAGGCAAAGAACCTAATTTTTAGGAAATTGCCCAAGCTGCGCAAAGCAAGCCAATCCTGCCTGCCCTCGCAAGCGCCAAACACAGCCCAGGGGCTGCTTTTTCTCATTCTGCCATCCCCTCCCCATGACGCCTACGCTCTCTCAGGCCTTGCCCGAAGATGCCCCCCGGCTGAACCAAATCAGCCTGGCCGCCAAGATGCACTGGGGATATCCCCGGGTCTGGCTCAATCACTGGGCTAAGGATCTGATCCTGACCTCCGATGACTGGGAGCGGCAGCGAATCTGGAAGCTGGAGAACGGCCCAGATATCATCGGTTTTTGCGCCTTTCTGGCGGGAAGAGAGGCCCTGGAGATCAACCACATGTGGATCGCGCCGCCCTGGATGCGCCAGGGCTGGGGCCGGTATCTGCTCGAAGAAGCCCTCCGCCGCAGCCCCCATCCATTCTCCTGGATCGAGGTGGTGTCCGACCCACATGCGATCGAATTCTACGAAAAACTCGGGTTTGTGCTGGTGGGCGAGGTCGAAAGCTATCCCCCGGGGCGCATGCTACCGGTGCTGCGGCGGGCGGCGCAGCCGCCTGCCCGCTAACAAGGCATGTTAGGAAGGGCGGGCAGTTGTTCCTGCCTCAGCCAAACAGGCACCGGACTTTGCCTCCGCCTTCCGGCCATCCGGCGATTTGGGTTCTGTCAGGCAGGATTTGCAGCCGTCGGAGGCTGAAAAAAGCGAAAATCATTTCTCCCTGACTGATTTCCCTGGCCCAAAAGCATGTGGGAAAGCCCCTCAATTGAAGTTGGAAAAAGAAGCCAGGGAAACGTTTTTACAGGATGAAAAACTCCCTGAACAGGCTTTTCCGCTACGAATCCGATTGAAATCCCTGTAACATGATGCACAACCGGTTGGTATCCGCCACCTTGGCTTATTCTCTGGCCCTTTTGACTGTATCCCTCTTCCTTCCCTACTCTATCTATGGCCAAGGCAACTGGCAAAGCCAGGCCGAAGCCGAAGTCATGGCCGCCACGCAGGTCGGCAAATTGCTGGAGCTGAGCCAGGCGGCAGCCACCCGGGC
>RFHL01000928.1 GCA_003696875.1 Bacteroidota bacterium
GGCCTGGGGCAGGCCGGCGGGGGCGCTATAGCGCCCGGCCAGCCAGGCGGTGCCCAGCAGCAGCGAAGCTGCGGCCACCCACAGCCAGGCCCGGCGCCGGCGGCGCTGGCGCGCCAGCACCGCTCCTTTTTCATCCTCAGCCAGCAAAGCCCCCATCCGCTCCCAGTCCGCTCGGGGCGTGTAGGGTCGGGCCTGCTCGGCCTTTTGCCGGATGATGTCTTCCAGATTAGCCATGTGCAAATCAGCTGTTTTGTATCTTCCTTTCCAGCCCGGCCCCCGCCTGGACCAGCAGGGTCCGCAGTTGCTTCTTAGCCTCGGTCAGGTAGGCCCGGGAGGTTGATTCTTTGATATCCAGTTTCTCGGCGATCTCGCGGTGGGGATAGCCCTCGATCACATTCAGGTTAAAGACCATGCGGTAGACGGCAGGCAACTGCTGGATGAGCTCCAGGATATAATTGGCCTGCATGCCCGCCACGATGTCGGTGTCCACTTCCTGGTCGCTGGCCTGTGTCAGCTCCACCTCGCCCGCCACCCGCTTTTGGCGGCGGAGGTAGTCCAGGCAACAGTTTACCATCACCCGCCGCATCCATCCCTCCAGGGAGCCCTTGTGGTCATATTTGTTGATGTTGCGAAACACCTTCAGAAAACCTTCGTGCACCAGATCCTCGACCAGCATCTTGTCCTTGAGGTAGCGGTAGCATACCCACGACATGGTATCGTAGTATTTTTCGTACAGCATCCGCTGGCTGTCCCGGTCTTGCCGGCGACAGCCCTCTACGATCTGGTCGTCGTGGATGTGAATGACTTTGGCGCCCATAGATGGCGTGGAGCAGGAAGCAGCGGTCAGTTTCGGGTTCGGGACCGGGAAAGCCGATGGCTTTCTCTTCAGACGCAGCGGGGGAAGGAAACGCTGGGAGCGGAAAGGTTTTTTATGGTCCCGGGTGATTTTCTAAGCCATGAGCCCCTCCAGCGCCGCCTGATAGGCGGTGACCTCAAATATCGCTCTTACCGGGATCACGAAGCCCGCCAGGACGGTGCTGCGCAACTCGTCCTTGATGGTGAGGGGAGGCACCGTTTCGTAGCGCATAAAATCCAGGTCCAGGGTATGGGCTTCCACGGTCTGCTTGAGCGGGTCGATGATCCAGTACTCCGTCACGCCGTGGGCGGCGTAGTCCCGAAACTTGATCCCCCGATCGCGGGCTTCGGTACTTTGCGAAAGCACCTCCACCACCAGGTCTGGGGCAGGATGCCGCATGGTTTCTTCGTCGAAGGTGGCCGCCTTGTCAGGGCCCCAATAGCAGATGTCCGGTTCGTAGTCATTGCGGGTGAGGGCGACAAGGGCTTTTTCGATGTCGACTTCCCCCGAACCTTTCAACGTTACGTAGGTTTCCAGCAGGTTAAACAGGCGCTTGTTGGCTCTTAGATGTCGCTTCTTTGCCGGGGAATGCATCACGATTTCCCCGTTGATAAACTCGGCTTTGACCGAGGGAGTGAGCCAGTCGTAAAACTCTTGGCGCTTCTTTTGCTCGGCCGCGAGGGCCTCCTGCACCTGGTCCAACAGGAGTTTGAGGTCGGGAGCCTCCAGGAGTTGGTAATACAGCGAAGAGCCCATGAGCAGATGCATTGGTACCTGAACATACGAAAAAAAGGCGTGTTGGGCCAATGCCTACAGCTGCCCCGCCTCTATCGCCTCCCGGATCAACTTGGCCCGGTGCGGGCCCAGTTTGGCTTCCAGTTCTTCCGGGCTGGCGGCCTTGAGCTTCTTGATAGAGCGAAAGCTGTGGAGGATCTCCTTCTCCGCCGCGGGCCCGATGCCCTTGACC
>RFHL01000929.1 GCA_003696875.1 Bacteroidota bacterium
CGCCGCCGCCCGGCGGGCGGCCGTAGGGAGTTTTATCTGGTTCCAGATTTATATTTTCGAGGCATCCACGGATTCTCCGCCGGATGCCTCTTCTTCTATCCCATGAAAGAAGCACTTGCGGCAGCGGGGCTCGTAGGTCTCCTGTTCGCCTAACACCACCGTCCCTTTCTCGGCAGTGAGCCGGTAGGAGTAGTTGGCCAGACTCCCGCACACCTGACAGATGGCGTGTACCTTGGTCACAAACTCGGCCATGGCCAGCAGTTGGGGCATAGGGCCAAAGGGTTGGCCGCGAAAGTCCATATCCAGGCCGGCCACGATCACCCGGATGCCCCGGTTGGCGAGGGTACGGGCCACGGTCGTCAGCTCCATGTCGAAAAACTGCGCCTCATCGATGCCAACGACCTCCACATTGGAGGCCAGCAACAGGATTTGCTCGGCCGAGGAGACCGGCGTAGAAGGAATGGAGTTGCGGTTGTGAGAGACGATGTCCTCCTCACTGTAGCGCCGATCAATAGTCGGCTTGAAGATCTGTACCCGCTGGTTGGCGATCTGGGCCCGGCGCAAGCGCCGGATGAGCTCCTCGGTTTTACCCGAAAACATGCTGCCGCAAACCACCTCAATCCAGCCGGTTTTGCGATTGGCCGAGTTTACCTCTATGAACATGGACTGGGGTTCCGGATGAAAGGAGAGGTCAGAGTTCAGAAGTCGGAGGTCAGAAAGAGGGTTCTGGAAGAATATCGGACGAAGCAAAAATAGCCGGTGTATCGGGCTGCTTGAGCTTTTTCTGTCGGCTCGCCTCTGACTTCTGACTTCCGGCTCAATGTATCAAATTAAGTCGCTGGAGGGCATTTTCGGAGGCGCGCTGCTCGGCGGTTTTTTTGTTTTTCCCCTCACCTATACCCAAGACCTTGTCGCCTACCTTGGCCTGGATCCGAAAAACCTTGTTGCGGCCATCACCTACCTCATCAATTACCTGAAAGTTGAGCTGGCCCAGCTTGGCCTTCTGGACATACTCGATGAGCTTGTTTTTGTGAGAAATGATCTGGTGCTCCACGGTGTGTAGGTGCACATAGGGATCAATGATCCGCCTGTGGATAAACTGCTTGGTGCGGCGATACCCCAGGTCGAGAAAGACCGCCCCGATAAAGGCCTCCAAGGCATCGCCATACATGGATTCATTGATCGAACCGCTCTGCTTGTGCTGAATCATCACATCGATGTTCAGCTTTTTGCAGATGTCGTTCAGCGATTTGCGATTCACGATTTTGGATCGCATCTCGGTGAGGAAGCCCTCGTCTTTGAGGGGATAAATCTTGAAGAGGTACTCAGCGATCACCGAGTCTAGAATGGAGTCTCCGAGGAACTCGAGGCGTTCGTTGCAGCCGCGGGCGACGGCCCGCTTGCGGTTGTTCCGCTTCTCTTCGGGATCTACGGACGAGCTATGGGTAAGCGCGAGTTTGTAGAGGAAGATCTCCTTGGGCATAAAGCCGGAGATTTCCCGGATTTGCTTCGCAAATTCCTGTTCTCGGGAAAGGAAGCGGTTATAGAGTTGTCTGGGCGTCAGCATACCATAGCCAAGCTCTAAAAATAGCCCCCAGATTCCAATTGGTCAAGTGAGCGAGCTGCTAGCAGCTCGCGGCGACCGGCCGGAATCCGGGGGGATGTAGCACGAGAGGGTTAGACCTCGAGCTTCTTGAGCAGGATGGAGGCATTATGGCCCCCGAAACCAAAAGTATTGCTGATGGCAACGTTGATTTCGCGGCTTTGGGCCTCGTTGAAAGTGTAGTTCAGATCACATTCGGGATCTGCCTCCTGGAAGTTGATCGTAGGGGGCACGAGGCTGTGTTGCATCGCCAGGGTGGTGGCGATGGCCTCAATGGCCCCGGCGGCTCCCAGCAGGTGGCCCGTCATGGACTTGGTCGAGCTGATATTGATTTGCTCGGCGTGAGCCCCAAAGACCTCTTTGATGGCAAGGGTTTCGGAAATGTCTCCCAGCGGCGTAGAAGTGCCGTGGACATTGATGTAATCAACGACATCAGCCGGCAGACCGGCATCCTGGAGGGTATTGCGCATGACGCGCCGTGCCCCTTCGCCATTGGGGTGTGGTGCCGTGATGTGATGGGCATCGGCCGTCATACCGATCCCGCCGATCTCGGCGTAGATCTTGGCTCCACGCGCCATCGCGTGCTCGTAGGACTCCAGCACAAGGGCGCCGGCCCCTTCGCCCATGACAAAGCCGTCCCGGCGTTTGTCAAACGGACGACTCGCGCTCATGTACTCGTCGTTGTTTTCTGACAGCGCCTTCATGGAACTGAATCCGCCCATGCCGATCTCAGTGATGGCGGCTTCCGAGCCGCCAGCGAGCATCACATCGGCATAGCCATACTTGATCATCATGTGGGCATCGATGATGCAGTTCGACGAAGTGGCACAGGCCGAAACACTCGCATAGTTGGGACCCTTGAGCCCGTACTTGATGGAGATGTGTCCGGCTGCAATGTCGATAATCATCTTCGGGATGAAGAAGGGATTCATCCGCGGCGTACCATCCCCGCTGACGTACTGCCCTACTTGCTCGGCAAATACCTCAATGCCTCCGATCCCGGATCCCCAGATCACCCCAAAGCGATTGCGGTCGGTTTTATCCAGATCAAAGCCTGCATCGAGCATGGCCTGATCTGCCGCCACCATCGCATACTGGGCAAAGGTGTCCAGTTTGCGGGCGTTCTTGCGATCAAAGTGATCGAGGGGGTCATATCCCTTGAGCTCGCAGGCAAACTTGGTCTTGAACTTCTCGGTATCGAAGTGGGTGATCAAGCCTGCGCCGCTCTTGCCTTGGGATAAGCCTTCCCAGTAGGAGGGGATGTCGTTACCCACCGGGGTCAGTGCCCCCAGGCCGGTAACGACAACCCGTCTGCCTTTCTGCATGAAACTTGGGGTTACTTCTGCTTCAATTGCTCTTCCAGATAGCTGATGGAATCACCAACGGTCACGATCTTCTCAGCGGCCTCGTCGGGGATGCTCAGGTTGAACTCCTTTTCGAACTCCATGATGAGCTCGACGGTGTCCAGAGAGTCGGCACCCAGATCGTTGGCGAAGCTGGCTTCGGGGGTAATCTCAGCTGCATCGACACCGAGCTTATCCACTATGATTTCGGTTACGCGCTTTGCAATGTCACTCATGATTCTCCTTTTTTAGGGTTAGTACCTAGTGCAAACCTGAAAAGTAAAAAATTTGGGCAAATATAGTACTTTTTATTTGGGGCCCACGTTTATCGCCAACTAATTTTTATATTCGGGCTCCAAAAGCGTACAATGTGCCCCGAAAAGTCCACATCCAACCCCCGGAAAATGAAGGATTTATAGCGATTGGAATCGCTTCACACGAGCGGATATGGAAGTTGTGCTTCGAGCTCAATGTACACCTGCAGCTGAATTTACGCAAGCGCGAAGAAGAGTCTCCAGCCCCTAATCCGCCCTCTCCGCCTCCTCCCAGCCTGCTCTCCGGAAGCCTGCCCGCTCAGCGGCCTCCCCTGCTTATTTATGAAGACGTGGAGACAGTTCGGCAGGTCGAATGTTTGCTATGTACCGCCAATCGCCGTAGCTTGCCGCCCGTTGCCAAACCCTTTCCCTACTTCTTTCTCGTTCACTTCCGTGAAAACGCGGCCCTCCCCTGGAACATGCCGGATCTGCTGGCCAAGCTGAATGCCGCCGAGGCCATCATCTCAGCCGTAGATCTCACCCATATCAAGAACATCAAACAGGTATTGCCTTGAAGCTATTTCACCTTCGCCGCACCAAAATCATCGCCACAATCGGTCCCGCCTGCAACAACCCCAAGACGCTATTAGCGATGGTTGAGGCGGGTATGGACGTGGCCCGGCTTAACTTCTCACATGCCGACCACGAGACGCACGAAAAATCGCTCAAGCTGGTCCGCGACATCAATGAGAAGTATCACACCAACATCGCCATCCTGCAGGACCTGCAAGGGCCCAAAATCCGGATCGGAGACCTCAAGGCCCCGGTTAAAATCAAGGAAGGACAGCTTATTACCCTGCAGAGCGACCTCAAGGAACATAAGGGAGAAGAACTCCCCGTACAATACAACACCATCGCCCAGGACGTGAAGGTCGGTGACCCGGTGCTCATCGACGATGGGAAGGTGGAGTGTGTGGTAGTGGAGACCAACGGCAAAAACCGCGTGGTCCTTAAGGTACTCAGCGGCGATGTCATCAACAGCCGCAAAGGGGTCAATCTGCCACAGACACATATCTCGGAGCCGACCATCACGGAAAAGGATTTCCGGGACATCGACTTTGCCATCAAGCACAATGTGGAGTGGCTCGCCCTCTCCTTTGTCCGGACCGCCGATGATGTCAAGCTCCTCAAGGAGCTGATTCGCCTCAAGAACGGTGTCTCCAAAATCATTGCCAAGATTGAGAAGCCCGAGGCCCTGAAGAACATTGACGACATCATCAAGGCTGCCGACGGCATCATGGTCGCCCGCGGCGACCTGGGGGTGGAAATCCCCATGGAAGAAGTCCCGGCCTGGCAAAAGCGCATCATCCGCCGCTGCAACAAGCAGGGCAAGCCTGTCATCCTGGCTACCCAGGTGATGGAGTCCATGATTCAGAACAAGCGGCCCACCCGGGCCGAAGCCAACGACGTAGCCAATGCTCTCGTCGACGGCGCCGACGCGGTCATGCTCTCGGGCGAGACCTCTGTCGGGAAATATCCCGTGGAAGTCGTCAACAGTATGGCCCGGATCCTCCGGAGCGTCGAAAAAGAAGACGAATCCATCTACTACCGGAATATGGATGACGGGGTGCCCGACGATGCCGAAAAGCTCTCGACTTCGATCATCGTTACCGCTTGTAAGCTGGCCGAGGAGACCGGGGCCCGGGCCATCGTCGGGATGACCCGCTCGGGTTATACGGCGCTACAACTTGCGCGCTGCCGGCCCCATGCGCACATCTTTGCTTTCAGCGACAACCGCTCGGCCCTCAACATGCTCAACCTGATCTGGGGCGTGCGAGCCTTCTACTACGATGGCTTTGTGAGTACCGATGATTCGATTCAGGACGTGCACGAGATCCTGAAGCAGAAGAATTTGGTCCAGCCCGGCGATATCATGATCAATACTGGCAGCATGCCGCTACACGAAGCGGGCCTGACCAACATGATCAAGATCAGCCGCGTGCGCGAAAAGAACACCTAACCTTTCGCAGTCCTCCGACGGCCTATGCCAGCAGTATCGGCGGTCATCATCACCCTCAATGCGGAGCGGCACCTGAGCCGGTGCCTCTCCGCCCTCCGGGGGGTGGCCGATTAGGTCGTAGTCGTCGACGCCGGGAGCACAGATGAGACGGCCGCCATCTGTGCGCGCTTTGGCGCACGCTTTTCGGTGCGCCCCTGGCAGGGCTATGCCGAGGCCAAGAACCACGCCAACAGCCTGGTCACCCATCCCTACATTTTGTCGGTAGACGCCGACGAGATCCTCTCGGAGCCGCTGCGACAGGCTATTCTGAGTCACAAGCCGCGCCTGCAAGGCGCCTACCGGATGGCCCGCCGCAACTATTACTGCGGCCGGTGGATCCGGCATGCTGGCTGGTATCCGGATTATAAGGTCCGGCTTTTCCCTGCCGGGCAAGCCCGTTGGGTGTCGGAGACCGGCCTGCATGAGACCCTGGTCCCGGATGATGGCCTGCCCATCACGACCCTGGCCGGGGACCTGGACCA
>RFHL01000930.1 GCA_003696875.1 Bacteroidota bacterium
CCGATGGGGGCTTTCATCCCGGGGTGCCGGGTGCGATGGTGCGGGAGGCAGCCACCCGGCTGCCTGACCTGCAGCAGGCCCGGGTTTATAGCGCCTTGCGGGTAGATTGGGGCAGCATGAGGTTTTCCCGCTCCACGGTCCAGGAGATGGTGGAGGCGTTTCGCCACTACTCAACACGGGTATTCCGCGCCGGGCGGTGGGTCGAGGTAGGCTTCCGGGGCTTACCCCGCTATGACTTTGGTCCGCCCTATGGTCGGATCACCTGCTCTCCCATGTGGTTGGAGGAACTGAGCGCGCTGCCCGAAGCGGTACCTGCTTTGCGGGATACCGGCTTCTATGTCTCCGGCTTCAATCCAGTCATGGACAATCTGGTGCTGCCCCTGATTGTGTTGGGGACGCGCCTGGGACGGTGGTTGGATAAGCCAATGGGGCACTTGTTGGAGTGGGGGCTGGCGCGTAGTCGCCCACCTTTTGGGGTGGCCCTGGTCCTGGATGGTCGCTCAGCCGATGGAGCCGCGCTCCGCCTGCGGCTGGATCACGAAGATGCCTACGTCCTCACGGCCATCCCCCCGGTGGCCTGTCTGTTGCAGTATCTGGATGAGGCCCGTCCCGGGCTATGGCATCAGGCCCAGTATGTCGAGACCGGGCGCTTCTTTGCCGACATGGGCGATATGGGGCTGCCCCTGCAGGTAGAGGGTCCGGCTCAGGTCTCTGCCTGAGATCCTTTATTCCATCATCAGCTCGATGTCTACCCGCCGGTCAAAGGCACCGGTACGGTAGCGGGTGGCGGTGTCGCCGAGGAAGCTGGCTTCGATCCGGTCAGAAGCGATGCCCTGGGCTTCCAGATAGCTTTGGACCGCGGCGGCGCGGGCCTGTGACAGCTTTAGGTTGGCGGCGGGGCTGCCGGTCTTGTCGGCATAGCCGGTCAGGCGCACCCGCAACTGGGGGAAGGCCCGTAGCGAGGTAGCGAGCTCATCCAGCAAGGCTTCGTCGGCGGGTAGCAGCGTCTTGCGTCCCAGATCAAAGAAGATGCTGGTTTGGGGGATGCCCAACACCAGAGATGGCGGCAGGACCACCGTATCAGGCGTGGCCAACGGGGCTGGCGCTGGC
>RFHL01000931.1 GCA_003696875.1 Bacteroidota bacterium
CAGATGGTTTCCCCAGGAGGAGCAACCCAACCCGAACGACCAATGAACCCATAAACAAAAAACAAAAAACGTTTGGCACTCCACATAGAAGGGACGAGCTTGCGAGTCCCAAAGGAACGGTGAGAGGGGGCAGCGCTGCTGCTACTCCGTCCGGGGTCGGGAATCGGACTGGCGGGGGTTCCGGGGGTGGTGTCCGCAGGGCGGTCTGCTCCCCGGCTACCTTCGGTGCGAACGCTTCGCGTTCCTCGTTTCATGAACTCCGTTTCTGACTTGCGGTGGGGAGCCACCGGAAGTGTCGAAGAAGCTTTTTTTGCTTAGGCACGATTGGAGATTCCGGCCTCGGGCCGAATCCCGTAGATTTGCGGGGTGAATCGGCGATCTCGATTCAACTTCATTCGACGGCTGCGAATCTACCAATGGTTCTGGGGCAGGAACTGGCGGCGGGCCTTCACCGTACGCGAGCATGTCCGGGTCAATGAGGAAACCTTTCACATCCTGCTGGCGGTGCTGGTGGGGGTGATTGGAGGGATCGTCAACGTGGGCTTCCTTTATGGCGTGGAGGGCCTGAAGCTGCTGGCCCTGCATCAGCCGGGCGACCTGGTTTCCATCGCGCAACTGCTGCCCTGGTGGCAACGGTTGATCATACCGGCCATCGGCGGACTGGCGGCGGGTCTGGTGTTGCACTGGGGAGCAGGATTGATCACCCGGGGCACGTCCAATTTCATGGAGGCGGTGGTGGCGGGGGATGGGCGGCTGTCGCTGGGCTCGGGCTGTGTGCGGGCGGCTTCCTCGTTGATCAGCGTGCCGACGGGCGCCTCGATTGGCCGGGAGGGGGCGATCGCGGCGCTGACCTCGACGATTGCTTCCAAACTCGGGCAAATGGCTGCCTGGCCGCCCTACCGGTTGCGGCTGCTGGTGGGGTGCGGGGTTTCCGCGGGCATTGCGGCGGCCTACAACGCGCCGGTGGCGGGCGCTTTGTTTGCCGCGCACATCGTGCTGGGGAATTTTTCTATGCAGATCTTCGCGCCGCTGGTGACGGCCTCGGTGGTGGGCACGCTGGTCTCGCGGACATTCTTTGGGGTGCAGCCCTGGTATCGGGTGGAGCCTTTTGAGTTTGAGCATCTGCCGCAGCTTTTCTGGTTCTGTTTCCTGGGCATCTTCGTGGGGATGGCGGGGGCCATGTTTCTGCGGATGCTCGAGGCGGGCAAAACGCTCTTCGGTCGCCTGAAGGCGCCTATCTATCTGCGGCTGGCGCTGGGGGGATTGATCGTGGGCATCATCGCCGTGGAATGGCCGGAGGTGTGGGGCAACGGCTACGCGGGAACGCATCGCATTCTGACCCAAAACATGGCCATGACCGCCGTGCTGGGGCTGCTCTTTGCCAAGCTGGTGGCCACGGTGTCGGCGG
>RFHL01000076.1 GCA_003696875.1 Bacteroidota bacterium
CCGGGGACAGGACTTGAGCAAGAATCCCCGTGCCCCTGCCTGTATGGCCAGACGGACCCGCGATGGGTCCGGAAAGGGGCCCAGGGTCAGGATGGATAGCCAGGGGATGTATGCGCATAGCTGCTGGGTCAGCCTTAAGCTATTGATGTCGGGCATTTCGAGATCGACCAGTACCAGATCGGGCTGGCGTTGGGGGATTCCCGCCAGGGCGGCGGCGCCGGTTTCGTAGTGCTCCACCAGGGCCAGGTCCGGTTCGGGACGAAGCACCTCCCCGAGGTCCGCCACATAGTGCGTGTGGGGGGCTACCAGAACAAGGCGCTTTTTCATTGTAGGGCCGTAAAATCAGTGAGCTACCAAATCCTGCTTACTTCCAGTGTGACCGAATAAAATTTCGCCTCCGGCCCCTCGAAGATGTTGGGGTATTCTTGGATACGGGCTATGATGACCATGTTTGTATATGCCTGAGAAGGTGACTGGGGCCGCCACCGAATGGTATTGGGGATCGTTCCACCCGGGTCCTGCGAGGCTTTGGCCCGGAGAGGGCCACAAGCGTACTTGCCCGCATTGACGAGTTTCTCCAGCTCTCTGAAGGAGGTGAGGGCCTCGGTATAGGTCTCGGGATCGTCCCAATTGCACTGGTAAATGAACATGCTGTCTCCCTGGTGAACGATGAAGCAATCCCGGTTTGGCGGTAAAATCACCGTGGTTTGGTACTTCGGAAAGCCCAGGCCGCCGAGCAGCCCCGTCCGCAGGAAAGTTTCGCGAGAAATAGCCATAAGTCAGCATCTGAGGGGTGAAATAATGTGCCCCGCTGACGTATGTGCCTGCCGATCCCCTGACAAGGGCTGCCGCTACAGGCTGGTCACCTTGAGGGTGACGGTGTAGTAGTGCGGGTTGGGCGTGGGGTCCAGCAGCCGGGGGATTTTGCGGATGTAGAGCTGGATGGACAGGTGCTGGTACGCCGCCGGCGCTTGGTAGGGCAGCCAGAAGAGCGTCTTGGGCTGATAGGTGCCAGGCTTGTCGATGACATCCGAGACCAGCGGGCCGCAGGCATACTTCCCGCCGTGAACCAGGGTTTCCAGCACCTTGAGGGCCTCCAGGGCCTGGCTATAGGACTCGGTCTCGTACCAGACGCAGTAGTAGGAGAATAGGCTGTGGTTGATGCCGTTCTTCGAAACCGAGCAGGAAAGGCCCTGCGGCAGGCAGGCCGTGGTCGTATATTCGAGGTTGCCATCCCGATAGGTCCCCTGGGCCGGCCGGATGCTGCGGAACTGCTGCGGATAGGCCTCGATCACCTGCGACAGGGTGGTCCTGAAGTCTAGCATGAAGGTGAATAACTCGATAGGATCGTCGGGGAGGATCGATTGGGCGTGGCCCCAGAGGGGCAGGCAGGCGAGGAGGAAAGCAGGCAGGAGATGTCTCATGAGGCGAAGGGAAAAAGGCTGGCAGAAAAGGGTACCCTGCAAAGGTAGTGGAGCAAGGGGCCCACCCCGCTCCCCGGAAAGGGGGAAAATCGGGCTATTTTTAGGGAGGCCTCCAGGAACGGGCAGGCGCAAGCTGGAGATCGCCACATAAATCGCTACATTTCTCCCAAGGTCTGGTTGCAAAAGCCGGTCTCGGACTCTTCTCAAAGAAAAATCATCGTGAAAAATCTCATTTTACGCATACTGCTCGTGGCCGCTCTCTGGGCGAGTGTCACCGGCTGGCAGGGGTGCACCCCCACCCCCGAGGTCAAGACGGAAATCTGCATCTACGGCGGCAGCTCCGCCGGCGTGATGGCCGCCGTCTCCGCGGCCCGCCTGGGCCGCAAGGTGCTCCTCATCGAACCCGGCCAGCATCTCGGCGGTCTCACCGCCGGGGGGCTCAGCTCCACCGACATCGGTAATAAATATGCCGTGACGGGTCTTTCCCGCGACTTCTATCGCCGCATGGGCGAGCCCTATGGCCTCTTTGAGCAGTGGCGACTGGAGCCGTCTGTGGCCGAGCAGCTCTTTCAGGACTATGTGCGCGAGGCCAAGGTGGAGGTCTGGTATGGGCATCGCCTGACGGGTGTCAAGAAAAGCGGCACGCGCCTCACGCACCTCCAACTGGAGGTGCCGGAAAGCAATATCCGTGCCCAGGTCGCGGCGGGGATGTTCCTGGACTGTACCTACGAAGGCGACCTGCTCGCCGCCGCAGGCGTCTCCTACTTTGTCGGGCGAGAAGCCAATTCTCTCTATGGCGAGACCTATAACGGCGTGCAGGTCCGCGAAAACCATCAGTTCCCGGACGGGATCGATCCCTATCGGATTCCCGGTGACCCTGCCAGTGGCCTCCTGATGGGTATCTCCGATGGTCCCCTCGCCCCCAATGGTACCGGCGACAGCATGGTGCAGGCCTACAACTTTCGCCTGTGCCTCACCCAGGATAGCAGCAATCAGCTGCCCATCACCCGGCCAGCTTCCTACAATCCGGAGGAATATGAACTCATGCTGCGCCTCATGCAGCATCGGGAAAGCCAGGGCGATCGACACGATCTCTACAGCTATTTCCTCATCAACCGCATGCCCAACGAAAAGTCGGACTGGAACCATCGGGGCGGTATCTCTATCGATGTGATTGGTGAAAACCACCGCTATCCGGAAGCCGACTACGACACCCGCGCCCGTATCTGGCAACGCCACGAGGACTACATCAAGGGAATGCTCTACTTTGTAGGACATGATCCCCGGGTCCCGGCCCATATCCGAGAAGAAATGCTGACCTGGGGTTGGGCTGCTGACGAATTCACTGACAACGAGGGCTTTCCCCACCAGATGTACGTGCGCGAGGCCCGCCGCATGATCGGGGCCTATGTCATGACCGAGCATCATTGCGTAGGCGATTCTGTGGTGCGTGATCCCATCGGCCTGGCTGCCTACACCATGGATTCCCACAACTGCCAGCGGATCGTGATGGAGAAGGATGGGATGATGATGGTCAAAAACGAAGGAAATGTGGAGATCGGAGGATTTCCACCCTATCCGATCTCGTACCGGGCACTGGTCCCGCAGGCGACCGAATGCACCAACCTGCTGGTGCCGGTCTGCCTCTCGGCCTCTCACATCGCCTATGGTTCCATCCGGATGGAGCCCGTCTTCATGGTGATGGGGCAGGTGGCCGCGATCGCGGCCGATCTTGCCCTGACCGAGGGGCTGGATGTGCAGGCCGTCGATCACCGGGCGATCATGGATCGCTACGAATCGGACCCCCTGCTGGATGGGTCTATCCCGGACGTGACCGTAGACGAAGCCGACCCGGAGCGGGTCGCCTACGAAGGAGACTGGCGCAGTGAGTTTCATTTTGCCCGGACCTATGGCCAGTCCCTGCTGTTTAGTGATAACGCCGATGGCACGGCTCGCCTCACCTTCCGGCCAGAGATCCAGGCGGCCGCCACCTACAAGGTCTATCTCTACTGCACCCGCCTGCGGGGGCAGGACATCGAGTATCCCACCCGCACGACCGTTCGGGTCGAGCATCCCGGCGGGACCGCCGACATTCAGTTTTCTTATGCCGACCACGTGAATGAGTGGGTGGAAATCGGTACCTTCGATCTGGACCCGACCGGAGGCACCCGGGTGAGTCTTCTGGGCGAAGCCTCAGAAGGATTTCTCGTGGCCGATGCCCTCCTCCTCGTCGCCCAATAGGGCTACGCACCCCTTTTGCCTTTCACTCTCAAAAACGATAGCTGCTACTATGAAAGACGACAAGCGACAAGATCGGCACCTGTCTCGCCGCCAGTTTATGCGCAACAGCGCCCTCGCGGCCGCCGGCTTTACCATTGTACCGCGCCACGTGCTGGGCCGGGGCTTCACGGCGCCCAGCGATAAACTCAACATCGCCGCCATCGGCGCAGGCGGCAAGGGGTTTTCCGACATCCGCAATGCCTTCAACAAGGGCAGCGACAATGTGGTAGCCCTCGCCGATATAGACGAAAACCGCTGCGAGGAGGCCCGCAAACTGTTTCCCAAAGCCAAGTATTACAAGGATTTCCGACTGATGCTGGAGGAAATGAAAGACACCATTGATGCGGTGACCATCTCCACCCCGGACCATACCCATGCCGTCGCCGCCATGGCGGCCATGCAGTTGGGGATGCACGTCTATGTGCAGAAACCCCTGACTCACAACATCAAGGAAGCCCGCGAGCTCACCGAGGCCGCCCGTGAATACAAGGTGGTCAGCCAGATGGGTAACCAAGGGGCTTCCAATCCTGGTCAGGTACAGATGATGAAGTGGTTCAATGAGGGCCTCATCGGCACGGTAGATACCGTCCATGTCTGGACCAATCGTCCCGTATGGCCGCAGGGCATTCCCGTACCGACGGAGAAAATGCCCTTGCCGGAGCATATTAGCAAGGAAGATTGGGACCTCTTCATCGGCCCGGCCGAGTACGTCGACTATCATCCCCTTTACCACCCCTTCAAATGGCGTGGCTGGTGGAATTTCGGGACTGGTGCCCTGGGAGATATGGGCTGCCACCTGATCGACCCGCCCTTCCGGGTGCTGGGACTGGGCTACCCCACCGAGGTGGAGTGTAGCGTAGGCCAGGTCTTCACCCAGGACTGGGTGCCGGAGCACATCCCCGAGGGCTGCCCGCCCTCGTCGCGGGTCCAGATCAAGTTCCCGGCCACGGCCGGAAACCCGAGCCCCATCACCATGAACTGGTCCGACGGGGGCCTGCGCCCCTTCCATCCCGACCTGATCCCTGCCAGCGACGACTTGGGCGAGCCCGGCAGCGCCAACGGCGTGATCATGATGGGCAGCAAGGGCATCATGACCTGTGGCGTATATGGCCTACATCCCAAGTTGTACCTCCCCGATGGTGAGGTGCGCACCATGCCCGAGGACTTCAGCACCGATAATCCCAACGAGGGTTTGCCAGAGTACGGGCATCAGGTGTCCTGGACCCAGGCTTGCAAGGCCGGCTTTGGCAGTGCCGAGCACAAGCGCCTGACCTCTTCCTTTGACTATGCCGGCCCGCTGACTGAGACCGTGCTTATGGGCAACCTGGCCATCCGCTCCTATGCCCTGGCCAAGAAAAATGCCCGTGGCCGCATGGACTACTATGGGCGCAAAAAGCTCTTCTGGGACGGAGAGAAGATGGAGATCACCAACTTCAATGACGCCAACCAGTTTGTCGGCCGGGACTACCGCCGTGGTTGGTAAAAGGGGTTTTAAATGCCTGTTTACAAAGAAGCCCCCGCGCCAAGCG